>JAYTGI010000305.1:0-10684 GCA_043733605.1 Demequina sp.
GGCACAGCGACCCCGCAGCCAACGGCCACTCCGTCCTCGGCCGCGTCGCCTGCGAGCTTCTAGCGACCGCATTGGGTGGCCGATGGAATGACTGAGGCCCGCGGTTTCCTGCGGGCCTCAGTCATTGCCGCTCATCGCGCGGTGCGCAATGTGTTAGGACAACGTGGCCTGGCGGCGAGTCGTGGTTTGGATGATCATCGCGAGGAAGACCCACGACACGACCAGCGCGATGCCCGACGCCCACGCAAATCCAGCCATCGAGTCGAGCGCCTCGGGGTGGGCGAGTTTGCCGGTTGAGAGGTCAATCGCCCTAAAAGACGCCAATCCGGAAACAACTCCGAAGGCGCCTTGCACGAGGTAGGCCGACCACCAGCCCGCTAGCAGGCCCATGCCAGCGCGCCCCTTGGTGATGGCGCGCATACCGAGGAACGGAAGGACCACGCTGGCAAACGGGACAAACCAGCCCCACCATTCCACGGCGGGCGGACCGCCAACCGTGTCACCGCGAGCCTTCCTTGCGGCGCGAATCTTTGACATCCACAACGCGAGAAGCACAAAGCTGGCGATGCCCACCGGTGTGCTGATGAGCGTGGCGGGATTCTGACCGGCAAAGGGGGAGGAGTTATTCGGATCGGCGAGAGCCGTCTTCATGCCTTCCACCGATGCGGGCGTCAACAACGCGGTGAGCACGCCCATTGCTGCGTACGCGCCAGTCAGAATGATGGCCCACAGGGCGACCGAGTGTGGGACCGCCGAGGACACGGTGATCGGAGCGTAGCCAGGAGTGGCCATGGGCGCGTATCCGGGGGGAGCCATGGGCGCGTATCCGGGGGGAGCCATCGGCGGCTGCGCCCCGGACGAGTCCGAAGTAGGTGAAGCGAAGGGATCAGGTGTTTCTGGTGGTGTCGTCATAGCAACGACGCTAGTCAACTTGAGCCGGGCGCGCCATCCTGCTAGCGCATGAGTGTTGATCGTGCGTGGCGCCGATTAGGTGCTTGCCGGGGCACACGGTAGAGTTCATATCCGCGCACGACGCGCACCCGACGCGGGGTGGAGCAGTTCGGTAGCTCGCCGGGCTCATAACCCGGAGGTCGCAGGTTCAAATCCTGTCCCCGCTACGAAAGTCGAAGGCCCCGACCATGATAGGTCGGGGCCTTCGTCGTCTTCCGGCGTCTTTCATCTCACCTCGGCGTGTGGTGAACTGCGCGCCGTGAGCGACCGAAGTTGCGGACCGAGCGCGACGTGTCGTGGTCGGGAGGCTTTGCGAGCCCAGCCGCCGCCACCAAGACGCTCGGCTTCTCGGGTCAAGGTATTGAAGCCCGTTGGAGCGAGGTCCAGGGGATCGCGTCGTCGATGTCAACGCGTCGCCCCTACCGGGGTCGGGGGGTCGCGTCGGACAAATGTGCGGTGAGGGCGGTTCACGCTGCGGGTCGGGTTAACGGTCGAAATACATCACAAAAACGTTACCTTGACTGAGTTGACTACGTAGTCAACGGCGACGAGAGGAGTGATGAGCTTGACTGACGACTTGGCGATTCCAGGTGACGATCACAGCGATCGCGTCGACTCCTCGCCCGATCGCGGTTTGGCGCAGACTGTCCTTCAAAATGCGAACCACGGTTGTCAGCGCTCTTCGAAAACTAGGCCAGTAGCGCTCTGCCGGTCGGTCGCTGTGTGCTCGAGCGGTCGATTCGCTCGGCGGTCGTGTGGACGGAGTCGGTTCCCGACGTGCGCATCAGCATGAACGTTTCCGCCCACGAGTCGAGGGAGAACGGCTTCGTTGGTGAGGTTGAGCGGGTGCTCGCGCGCGAGGGCCTACCCCAGGGGGCGCGCTTGCGTGAAGTCACCGAGAGCGCGCTCATCACCGATCGTGGCGAGGCGATCGAGGCCTTGAAAGACCTGGCCGCCTCGGGTATCCCGATAGCGCTCGATGCCTTTGGCACGGGGTACTCGTCGCTCAGTTGCTTGCAGCGGTTTCCCGTCCACATTCTGAAGATTGACCGTGACTTTGTGTCGCGCGGGGTCGATGAGAGAAGCGGCCGCTTGGCGCAAACCACTGTGGAATTGGGGCGCGCGTAGGAACTCGAGGTGGTGGCCGAGGGGATCGAGGATGAGGGCTAGACGCGCACCTCGTCGCTAGGGGTTGCCGGTTGGGGCAGGGATACTACCTGGGGCGAACCTCTGAGACTGCGGCAATGCTCCAGACCCTGAAAGGCGATGCCTGCGGACCCGGCGCAGAACGAGCAATGTTCGCGCGCGGGTACTCTAAGTGATCGTGTGTGCCGGGTAACCGACGCGCCGTGAGTGGAGGCCCCATGAAGACGACCGACTCCAACGAAGCCGTGCCCGTCCGCCACCGCTGGTGGAACCGCCGCGTGGTTTTGCTCATCGCTTTCGCGTTTTCCGTCATGGCGGATCCCGTGTCGTCCGTCTCTTACGCGATCGAGGCGGCGCTGAGGGCTCTTGACGGCCGACTGGACCTGCTGGTCGCCGCCATGGGTGCCGTCGTTTTCGTCGTCGCCCTGGTCGTGGCTTCGTATCACCAGCTCGTGGCACGCTTCCCCGAGGGCGGCGGCTCCGCCGCGGCTACCGGCAAGGCCTTCGGCGAGGGCTGGTCTTTCGTGCCCATGGGCGCGCTCATTGTCGACTTCGTCTTGACGATCGCGATATCGGTTTCCGCAGGGTCTTCCGCGATCATCTCGTATGTGCCTGCCGTGGCGCCGTATCGGTTGTGGCTCGCGCTTGGTCTACTCACCCTGGTGGCGCTGATGATGCAATTTGGCCACTTGGGGCGCGCGGTATTCGCGCTCCTTACGATCGTGTTCATCGTGATCGGCGTCACCGTGCTTATTCAGGCGTTGCAGGATCCCGCAGGCGCTGCGCTGGCGGAGCCAGCACTGACAAAATCGGCGCCCCTAGCCGTCATCCTGGCCTTTCCCGTTGCGATGGCGCTCGCTACCGGTATCGAGGCCCCGTCCTCGGCGATCGCGCAACTGCCGCAGTTGACCGACGGAGAGAGGCGAGCCTTTGGTCGGTGGGCCCTGTGGCTCACGCTCGGCATCGTCGGCGTCCTCACGATCGGTTTGGCCATCGCGGCGGTTCACCTCCAAATTGGGGTGCCTCGCGAAGACACCACACTTGTGGCCGAGATCGCGCGTGCAGGCAGTTCCGGCCCCGTTTTTGCGGCTTTTCAGGGTGCGACCGCCCTCTTGTTGCTTTCCGCGGCGAGCTCATCGTTTCAAGCCGGACCAGGGCTTCTCAAGGCGCTCGCACGCGGCGCGACGCCGGGTCAGTCACTTCATGGCGTCCTGCCTGCCGTGTTCGGCCGGATCAACAAGCACCACGTGCCGCTCATCGGCGTTGCGGTCTTCTACGTCCTGTCGGCCGCGGTGGTCGTCGCTGGAGGAGCGCGGGATCAGGAACTCGTGTTGTTTTACGCGGTCGCCGTCTTTGTGAGCTTCCTCATGGGGCTCACGGCGATGGCGGTCTTCGCGTACCGCGAGCGCCACTTCGGTTGGCTTACCCTCAATGTCTCCGCGGCAATCGCGGTGGGTTTCACGCTCGCGGTCAGCCTGTTCAGGCCCGCCGCAATTGCATCCCTCGCAGCGACGATGCTCATTGCAGGGGGTCTGTACTACGCATGGGTACGTGCTGGCCGACCGCGAGGCGCGTCACACGCGCTCGCCGAGGGCGAGGTGCCGGACCAGGTAGTGGACGCCCCGACGGTATAGCCTGCTCGCGTGCCCAGCGCTTGCGTGAATTCTCAGGCCCACTCCGTGCGACCGCTTGGCCTCGCTGGGGCCATTGGTATTGGCGTCGGTTCGATGCTCGGCGCAGGGGTCTTCGTCGTGTGGGGGCCGGCAGCGGCCACTGCAGGCCATTGGTTGCTCGCGGCTGTTGCGCTCGCGGCCGTAGTGGCGGTCATTAACGCGGCATCAACCGCTCAGCTCGCTGTTCTTCATCCGGTGGCTGGAGGCGCGTACGCCTATGGCGCTCGCGAGCTCGGTCCCGGGTGGGGCTTCCTCGCAGGGCTTGGATTCGTGGTGGGCAAGATCGCATCGGTGGCGGCGATGGCCCTCGCGATCGGGGCCTATGTGTGGCCCGCTCATGTGCCCACCGTCGCTGTGGTCGTTGTCGCTTGTGTGTGGGCGCTGAATGCCAGGGGCGTCACGCGCACCGCGTGGGCGACGACGGTGATCGCAATTGTGGTGCTCGGGGGACTCATCACGGTCGTCATCGCCTCGCTGTCCATGCGCGTTGAACCCGCGAGACACGCCGACGCGGCCCCAGTCACCGTGATGGGCGTCGCTTCTGCAGCCGCGCTCATGTTTTTTGCCTTCGCAGGCTATGCGCGGCTCGCGACCCTTGGCGAGGAGGTGCGCGACCCCTCCAGGACCATTCCGCGCGCAGTGGCGATCGCGGTTGCGGTCGTCGTGGTCGTGTACCTCGTTCTCGGGGCGGTGTTGCTCAGGAGGCCAGGAGCGGCGCTCCTCGTGGGCGCCGACGCGCCGCTGACGCTCGCGGTTCCTGACACCGCGCTGTGGCGCTCTGGACTCGCGGCCCTGGCGGCGGTTGCCGCGGGAGGCGCCCTGGTGGCGCTCATGGCCGGCATCGGCCGCACTGCGATGGCGATGGCGCGGGCAGGGGACCTTCCTCGAGTCCTTGGGCGCACGGGCCGCACGGGTGTTCCGCACGTCGCCGAGGCCATTGCGGGCGTTGCTGCCGTCGCGTTGGCGTGGTGGGCTGACCTTGGCTTCGCCCTCGCGATGTCGAGCGTCTCGGTTCTCACGTATTACGCGATAGCGAACGCGTCCGCATTCGCGGCACGCGCTCGCACCACGGGCTTTGCGATTCCGCGTGCGGTCTCGGCCCTTGGTCTGTTCCTGTGCCTTGCCCTCGCGGCGTCTCTGGATCGCGTGCCGACCCTGACTTCGATGGGTGTGGGCGCGGTTGCCGTGGTAGCGCGGACGGTCATTGTCGGGTTCCGCAATCGCAACGTGGAATCTCGCGGGGCTCCGCGGGGTTAATTCACTGAGGGACTCAGAGCACTGAGGGAACGAGCGCGAGGAGCACCACATGAAGGCCACATGGAACGGCGCCGTCATTGCCGAATCGGACGACACGGTCGTCGTCGAGGGCAACCACTACTTTCCAAGAGGCTCGATCAAACCCGAGTTCTATAGGGAATCGGCCATGACGTCTGTGTGCCCGTGGAAGGGCGACGCCGCCTACTTCGACGTCGTCGTTGGCGACTCCGTCAATGCCGACGCGGCATGGCACTACGACACTCCCAAGCCCCGAGCGGAGAACATCGCGGGTCGGGTGGCGTTCTGGCGGGGCGTGGTCGTCTCCGAATAGGGCGGGGGCAGCTCGGGGTCTGCCCTGACAGAAGACAAGGGTGGTGGTCCTCCTCAGGAGGGACGGCGCAATCGGTGCGATCCTGTTACGTTTCGAACATGCCAGCCATCGAAACCCCCGCCGTGACAATCAAGGGGCTCACGAGAACCTTCGGGTCCGTGACCGCGATTTCCCAATTGTCGGTCGAGATGCCCACCGGGGTCGTCGGCCTGGTGGGCGCGAACGGCGCGGGCAAGTCGACGCTCATCAAGATTCTGTTGGGGTTGCTCGCCCCCACCACGGGCACCGCGACGGTGCTAGGGCTCGATTGCCTCACCGACGGCCTCAAGATTCGCGAGCTCGTGGGCTATATGCCTGAGAGCGATTGCCTCCCTCCCGACGTCTCGGCCACTGAGTTTCTTGTTCATATGGCACGCATGTCGGGCCTGCCCACCGATGTGGCGAGAGAGCGTACCGCCGACACTCTTCGCCATGTGGCACTCTACGAGGAGCGTTACCGACCTATCGGCGGCTACTCGACCGGCATGAAGCAGCGCGTCAAGCTCGCTCAAGCGCTCGTCCACGACCCCAAGCTGGTGTTGCTCGACGAGCCCACAAACGGCCTCGACCCCGCCGGTCGCGATGAGATGCTCGGCCTTATTCACCGCATAAGTACCGACTTTGGCATTTCCGTCGTTGTCACGTCCCACCTGCTGGGCGAGCTCGAAAGAATCTCCGACCACATCGTGGTGATTGAAGCGGGAGTGCTCCAAAAATCGACGTCGACCGCCGCAGCAACGACGATGAGTTCCGTGGTGCTCGTCGAGGTCACGGAGCGCGCGGCCGAGGTCATGGCGTTGCTGACAGCGGCGGGCGCCAAGACGGTCGCGGGGGAATCCGAGCAGACGTTCGCGGTCGAGGTGGGGGACGAGCGGGTGCTTGACGAGATCCGAGGGGCTGTAGCCGACCTTGACGTCGGCCTCGTCAGAATTCAGCGCAGGCGACACCACTTGGCCGAGATGTTCCAGTCCGTAGAGAAACCCCAAGCCCTAGAGGAGGTGTCCCATGGCTGAGCAGGAGACGGCGGGAGTTATTCACGACATCGGCTTCCGGCACTACGACGGCCCGCGACTCGGTCGTGGCTGGATCGTCCGCTCGCTCCTGGTTGAGACTTTCAGGGGCGCGTTTGGTTTCGGGCGGTCCGCGAAGGCCAAGGTCATGCCGTGGGTGCTCATTGGCATCCTGCTAGCGCCCCCGCTGATTTTCGTTCTGATTATTGTGCTCACTGGCATGAAGGACCTTCCTGTGTCCTACACCCAGTACTTCAGCTCGCTGCAACTCATCATTTCGCTGTTTATTGCGGGCAGGGCGCCATACGCCGTCTCTCGCGACCTCAGGCACGGCGTGATGCCCTTGTACCTGTCGAGGCCGCTCAAGAGGGATGACTACGTGTTCGCCAAGTTCGGCGGCATGGCTCTAGCGATTTTCGCGATTCTGGCCGCTCCGGAGACGCTCCTGTTTGTTGGCGCGTTGCTTGCCAAGTTGCCTGTGGGCGACCAGATCGCGGGCTACGCGCAGGGTCTGGCGATGTCAGTGATCCTCGCACTCGTGCTGACAGGCATCGGCCTCGTGATCGCTGCCTTCACGCCCCGCAGGGGCCTTGGCGTCGCGGCCATCATCACCACCCTCGTGGTGGTGAGCGCGATCGGCGGGATCCTCTGGGGGCTTCTCACCTCGATGGGCAACGATGCGCTCGGCGCCTACTTGAGTGCCGTTGACCCCTACAACGTGGTCAACGGAATAGCAACGTCGTGGTTCAGCGTCGAGCCGAATATCTCCGCGATGTCGACCCTCGGCTTCATGGGGGGGCTCGTCTTCACCACGCTCGCCGTCGCGATTGTCTGGGGTTCGATTGCCATCCTTCGCGTCCGCTACCGGAAGGTCGGTGTCGTATGAGCACCCTCGAACTCCAGGGCGTCTCGCGCTGGTATGGCGACGTGGTGGCCGTCAACGACGTGACCATGACCATCGGCCCCGGCGTCACGGGCCTCTTGGGTCCAAACGGCGCGGGAAAGTCGACGCTCATCTCAATGATGGGAGGCTTCCTGTCCCCGTCGTCCGGCACCGTGACCCTCGACGGCGTCTCTACGTGGCGCAACCCGGATATTTACAAGGCAATTGGGCTGGTGCCAGAGGCCGAGGCGATGTACGACATGGTGACCGGTTGGGAATTCGTGGTTTCGAATGCGAGGCTGCATCGACTGCCCGATCCCGAGGGCGCAGCGCGCACGGCGCTCGAGCAAGTGGACATGATGGATGCCAAGGACCGTGAGATCTCCGGCTATTCCAAGGGCATGAAACAGCGCGTCAAGATGGCGACTGCGCTGGTTCACGACCCGGCGGTTTTGCTTCTGGATGAACCGTTCAACGGGATGGACCCGCGCCAGCGCATTCATCTGATGGACCTGTTGACGCACCTCGGCACGTCGGGCCGCACAGTGCTCTTTTCGAGCCACATCCTTGAAGAGGTCGAGGAGATCGCGGGGACCATCGAGGTGGTGGTCGCGGGCAGGCACGCCGCCTCGGGCGACTTCCGGCGCATCAGGAGACTTATGACGGAGCGGCCGCACCAATACACGATCGACTCAAGCGACAACAGGCTGCTCGCCTCCGCGATCATCGCCGACGGCTCGGCCGACACCGTCGACCTCACGAAGGCAACTCTCGCCGTGCAAGCTTCCGACTTCGGCCGCTTCGTCCACGCCCTGCCGAAGATTGCGCGCGACAACGACGTCAGGCTGTTTGAGATCACACCCGCCGACGAGTCGCTCGAGAGCGTCTTCGCCTACCTGGTCGCGCGATGAACGCGCGTGGAATGGGGACACACCGATGAACCTCACGGTGATCCGACTGACGATGCGCGGCCTACTCGGCCGCCGCAGGGCGGTGCTTCTTCTCATCCTGCCCGTGGTGCTGTTGGGCCTGGCCGGGCTCACGCGCTGGGCGTCTGGGGGCACTCCCGACGCATCGGCCACTCTTGCAGGGCAGTTCGCGATGGGCACCCTGTTGCCGCTGATGTGTCTGCTCATCAGCACCGGTGTGATCGGCGCCGAGATCGACGATGGCTCGATCGTGTACCTGCTCGCAAAGCCGATTCCGCGGCGCACCATCGTGCTGTCGAAGCTCGCGGTCGCGCTCGGGGCCGCAGTGGTCTTCGCGGTGCTCCCCACGATCATCGCCGTCGAGATTGCGGGCGACGATGGGGGTCGCCTGGCACTCGCGTTCGGAGTGTCGACCGCACTCGCGGCCGTCGCCTACACGGCGCTGTTCGTGGCGTTGTCGGTGGCCACGCGCAATGCGGTCATTCTTGGGCTGCTGTATGCGCTGTTGTGGGAGACGGTCCTGGGAGGCTACGTGCCAGGCATTCGGGCGGTGAGTGTGCGTCAATGGGCCCTATCGGTCGGTGAGAGGACGCTGGGAGACCATGCGGCCGCCTGGGGGGTGACGGCCGAGGTGGGTATCGCCACTGGCATTTTCATGCTGGTTGTCACCACAGCCGCCGCTACATACCTGGCCGTGAGGAAGCTGCAAACACTGCGGCTCGTTTCTGTCGACTAGGAACGCCCTCGGCCAGACCTCAGGAGAGCCACTGGGCAATCCACCAGCCGGCGACGCCGGCGACGACTCCTGCCGCCCCCGTGACGGCGAGGTATACGATCGCCCGAGATCGAGATGAGCGCCACAGCACGATGGCGTCGACTGCGAGTGTCGAGAACGTGGTCAACCCTCCCGCGACGCCGCCGCCGATGATGAAGGATCCGGCCGCCGACAGGTGGCCCGAGTCGCTGAGGAACGCGGCGGCGCCCAGGAGGCCTGTGCCGAGCACGTTCGCGAGCAGAGTGGGCCACGGCAAGTGGTGAGGTCGACGCCATGTGCTGAGCCAAAACCGCAGGACTGACCCTAAGCCACAACCCAAGACGGCAAAAAGGAAGGTCTGTGCCGTCACGAGAGCGCCTCATCCCGCGGAGGCCCGTCGCTGTCGAATCCGTCAAAGCCCTCGACCTCGGCCTCGACCCGTTCGATGTTGACAGGAAGTCGGGTGGGGCCGTGTCTCGAGGCGATCGACTCCGAAACGCTCCATCCGAGCGCCGCAGCGACGCTCGCGAACACGAGGGTGCCGATCAGGAGAACGAATCCTGGCAACGGCGCGTCGGGATGAGGCGCCGCCATCGAGGAAAATGTGGTGAAGCCGCCCAGTACGCCTGCCCCGATTCCTGGGATCCACCATGGCGCGTCATGTACCGCAAACCATCCCATCACGGCGCCAAGGAGCCCGGATCCCACGAGATTGATGGCAACGATGTCCCACGACCACGCGTCGAGACCGATCGCGCCGTCGATTGCGAGGCGAGCCCCACCGCCGACGCACCCGCCGATGAACACAGCCGCGTAGACGCGGCCTTTCGCGGCGTGGTGAACCAGTCTCACTTGGCGGCGAGCCAGGCGTCCGCCGCGGCTAGCTCTGCTGGCAGTGCCTGTTCGATGGCCGCCGCTACGGCGCGTTCCACCACGGCGCCCACGATGGGGACGGGAGCGTAAACATCGCCCGCAAAGCCGAAGGCCGTCCCATCGCCATCGGGACGCAACACGACTGCGCCGCGGGCGTGGCCTGGAGTGCCTGGGATTTCCATGGCGAAGGTGCCTTCGCGGTCGCTCGAATCGCCATTGTGCCCCGGCGCCGACCACACTTCCGTATATCGCACCGCGATGCTTGACCCCACGAATGCCCTGAACTCTGCGGGAATCGCGTTCGCGGGCACGTTGCGGCGCATGACCACCGTGAACGAGCCATCCTCGTCGTGGTCAACGAGGACGTCGCAATCCTTGGCGCCGGACGCGCGCGCCCTGATCGCGGCGAAGCCCTCGTCGCTCATCATCGCCACGACGTCGTCCAGCGGCGCGGCAAAGCGGTGCTCATAGGTGATTCTCATGGCGCCTCCTCACGCTGGAACCTAGAGTATCGCGGCGCGCGACCGGCGGCAGGACTCTTAGGCTGGTCCCGTGGCAACCTTGCGTGAGATCGCTCATCAATACGGGCCTATGGCCGAAGACGAGGCCGCCTGGCTCTCCGAAGTCATCGCCGACTGGCAAATCATCGCCGACCTGTCCTTCGCAGACCTCGTCTTGTGGCGCAAGGTCGACGAGGGCTTCGTCGCGATTGCCCACTGCAGGCCTTCCACGGGCCCCACAGTCCACCAAGAAGAGGTGGTGGGGACGCGAGCCGCAGCGGGACGCATCGGCCACCTTGAGCAAGCGCTCACCAAACGCGAGATTGTCGTGTCCAGGG
>JAYTGI010000306.1:0-4026 GCA_043733605.1 Demequina sp.
AACGGACGCCCGCGACGGGCGCCCACGACGGGCCGACGCCGGTCACCCTCATGGCGCGCGCCCTTACTCTCGCTAGGCTCCATCGGGTGACCCCTTTCACCCTCGCCTCCGCGTCCCCTGCCCGCCTCGCCACCCTTCGTTCGGCCGGCTTCGACCCCATCGTGGTGGTGAGCGGTGTCGACGAGGACGCGGTCCTTGCCGACGCCATTGCGGCCAATGGTGGCGCGCTCGACCATCCCACCGCCGTCCTTATCCTCGCGAGGGCAAAGGCAGAGGACGTGGCGTCACGAACATCGGGCGGGCTGGTGCTCGGTTGCGATTCCATGCTGGAACTCGAAGGCGACATCATCGGCAAGCCAGGTGACGCCGCGACAGCTACCGCCAGGTGGCGCGCGATGCGCGGTAGCTCAGGAGTGCTCCGTACCGGCCACTGGCTCGTCGACCGCCGCGAGGGACACGCGGGCGAGACGGGAGCGGTCGCGTCGACGATCGTGCACTTCGCCGATATCACCGATGCGGACATCGACGCGTATGTCGCGACGGGCGAACCCCTTAACGTGGCGGGCGGGTTCACAGTTGACGGCCTCGGCGGATCTTTTATTGAGAGCATCGAGGGCGATCACCACAATGTGGTGGGAGTGAGCCTGCCGCTCGTGAGGCGGCTGCTGAGCGAACGCGGAGTGAGCGTCACGGAACTGTGGCGTTAAGGAGTTGTGGCGTTAAGGAGTTGTGGCTTAAGGAACTGTGGCTCTACAGGCTTCCGGCGCCGCTCACCTCCATGCGTGACCCGGGACCGACTTTTGTCGCCGCTCCACAACCAAGGTGCGCGTGGCTTCCCGAAAGCCCCGAAATTTTGTAGGATACCTACAAGCCGGGTCCCACATGCTGTGTTCCCCTCCAAAACCACCTCCCGCCGGCCTCCACCAGGGTCGCTGCTGCGGCATCGCGCGGTAGGTTGAGCGACGTGCCTGCGTTCTCATCGGTCCTCATAGCCAATCGTGGCGAGATCGCCGTCCGCGTCATTCGCGCTTGCCGCGACGCCTCGCTCAGATCGATCGCGATCTACGCCGACCCTGACAGGGACGCCCCCCACGTCGCTCTTGCCGACGAGGCGTATTCGCTTGGCGGCTCGATCGCACGCGAGACCTATCTGGACATCTCCAAGATCATCGACATCGCGGTCCGTAGCGGAGCCGAGGCGATCCACCCTGGCTACGGCTTCTTGTCGGAGAACGCCGCGTTCGCCCAAGCGGTGATCGACGCAGACCTCATTTGGATTGGCCCTCCCCCTCACGCGATCGAGTCGCTCGGCGACAAGGTCAGCGCTCGTCACATCGCCTTCGCCGCTGGCGCCCCGCTGGTTCCTGGCACCGCCGACCCTGTGGCCAATGCGTCCGAGGTTCTCGCCTTCGCCAAGGAGCACGGCCTCCCTGTGGCCATCAAGGCGGCCTTCGGCGGCGGCGGGCGCGGGCTCAAGGTGGCGCGCTACCTCGAGGACATCCCCGAGCTTTTTGACTCCGCCACGCGCGAGGCGATCGCGGCCTTCGGTCGCGGCGAATGCTTCGTTGAGCGATTCCTCGACAAGCCGCGGCACGTCGAGACCCAGTGCCTGGCTGACACTCACGGCAACGTCGTCGTCGTCTCTACGCGCGACTGTTCGCTCCAGCGGCGCCACCAAAAGCTGGTCGAAGAGGCGCCCGCGCCGTTCCTGACCGATGACCAGAACAATCGCCTTGTCGAGTCAAGCAAGGCGATCCTGCACCTGGCGGGATACGTCGGCGCCGGCACGTGCGAGTTCCTTGTGGGCACCGACGGCACCATCAGCTTCCTCGAGGTCAACACGCGCCTGCAGGTGGAACACCCAGTGACCGAAGAGATCACGGGCGTTGACCTGGTACGCGAGCAGTTTCGCATCGCGGCGGGCGAGGCGATCACCAATCTCAACCCCCAGGTGCGCGGTCACGCCTTCGAGTTCCGCATCAACGGCGAGGACCCCGCCAACGGATTCATGCCCGCGCCGGGGCGCATCAACACGTTCACTGTCCCAGGGGGCCCTGGCGTTCGCGTCGATGCAGGGGTGCGCCAGGGCGACATAGTGTCGGGCAACTTCGATTCGATGGTGGCCAAACTCATCGTCTGGGGCGCCACACGCGCCGAGGCTCTGGAACGTTCCAGGCGCGCGCTTTCCGAGATGAAGATCGAGGGCATCCCCACGGTGCTTCCGTTCCACCGAGCGGTAGTGGACTCCCCTGAATTCTCGGCGGCCGACGGCGTCCTCGGCATCTATACGACCTGGATAGAGACGGGTTTCGCTTCCCAAGTGAAGGCGCTTGGCGCGTCGAGTTCCCACGGCTCTCACGGCGACGACGAGTCCGGAGCCACCGAGCGCGTCGTGGTCGAGGTGGGTGGCAAAAGGCTCGAGGTCGTGTTGCCCGCCGCTCTCGCACAGGCAGGCAGGGCGCGTGCACGAGCCGGCGGCCCAGCAAGGCGTATGGCCCGCAAGGGACCTGCGATGCGGGCGTCATCCGGAGTCACGCTTGCGTCGCCTATGCAAGGGACGATCGTCAAGGTCGCCGTCGAAGACGGTGCTGTGGTGGAAGAGGGCGACCTCATCGTGGTGCTCGAGGCCATGAAGATGGAGCAGCCCCTCACCGCGCACAAGGCGGGCACCGTGTCCAAGCTCACGGCGGCGATGGGATCCTCCGTGACCGCAGGGGCCGTCATCTGCGAGATTCTCGACGCCGTCGCCGAGTAGTTTCGAGGGACCCAGGTCCTGATAGACGGCCCGGGCCAGTGAGTTGGCGCCCACTTTGCGTATCTGCCATGACCGCTAGGGTGATCGAGTGTCAACCCCCTCCGAATCCCTTCTGAAAGCGCGCGCGTCCGCCTACTGGGATGGGGCCGTCATGGCCCGTCTTCGCATCTGGCGGATCATGCCGCTCGCCGGCGCCTGGCGCGTGGCGTCTCTCGTCGCGCTAGGGCTCGTGTTGGGCTCACTTCCCATTGTGTACATGGTCGCGACCTCGCGGATGATCGGCCGCGTGCCCGATGCCGTCCTCGCGGGAACGGGTTCCGACGCCTGGGACGAGTTGGTGACCCTCTTCCTCCTGGGCGCAGGGGCTTTCGTGCTTCAGCAAATCCTCGCGCCCGTGCAGGGCATGCTTGGGCTCGCGATCCAGCGTGAGGTGGACGGAAAGGTCCGCGATAGGGCCGTCGCCTCGCTGTCGGCGTCGGTCGGCATTGCGGCGCTCGAGGATGGTGCGACTCTGTCCAAGTTCTCCGAGGCGCGCGCGCGTTTCGAGAACAACTTCCACACGCCTGGCAACGCCGTCGCCGGAATGCTCTACCTGATCGCTCGCTACGTGCAACTGATCGCCCTGCTCGTGATCGTGTGGATGCTTTTCGGCGTCGCCATTGCCGTAGCGATGACTATCGCGATCGCGATCCTCCGCACGGGAAACCGCGGCGGGTTGCGCCGCTACTCGGCAATCTGGCGAGACAACGGGCACTTGCGCCGCCGCGTCATGTACATGCGCGACGTCACGATGGGCTCGCTCGCGGCCAAGGAAATCCGCGTCTTTGGGTCGATGTCGTGGCTGAGCGGCCAACACGAGACCGCGTTCCGCGAGTTTGCGGACCCGATCGCTCGCGAGCGCAGGCGTCTCTACTTCAAGCCCTATCTCGTCTACACCTCGATCGCCCTGGTGGCAGTCATCTGGGCGCTCGTGTTCCTCGTCAGCAGGGCGGCAGGATCGGGCGACGATGCCGGGGGCCTCGCCACGGGCGACATGACGCTCACGCAACTCACACTCGGCCTGCAAGCACTCATCGGCGCTCTGCTCTTGGCCCGCGACTACCCCGAGTCGGACCCTCCCACCCAGTTCGGCATGAACGCCCTCACCGCGCTCCTCGAGGTAGAGCAGACGGTGCGTGAGACGGACACGGCTCCGCGCGGCACCACGCCAGTGCCAGCGGGCGCTCCCGTGGAATCGATCGAGTTTCGAGACCTTCACTTCAGCTACCCCG
>JAYTGI010000307.1:0-4026 GCA_043733605.1 Demequina sp.
AACCTCAGCGTCACATACGACGACTTGCGCGGCGCCGCCGATCAACTGGCCTCCGGTCAGGGGGACATCGACGATCGCCTGGGCAGCCTCCAGGGGTACATCGACACCCTCGTGTCGGGCGGCTATGTCACTTCGGCTTCGTCGGGTGCGTTCCACGACCAGTACCTAGCGTTCACAACGTCCGCCAGGCAAACCGTCTCCGCGCTTGAGGGGCTGGGGCAGTTTCTGCGCTCGGCGGCGGATTCGCTGCAGCAGACCGACGAGGCTCTCGCGAGCTCGATTCGCGGCTAGTAGGGAAGACCCTGGCGGGGGCGAGGGCGGGGGCGGGGGCGACGGCGGGGGCGACGGGATGATCGCGCCCGCCCGAGGAGAGAGTTTAGGGCCGCTAGTTGTCGTCGGGCCTGAGCCACCGGAAGGTCCGCACAGCGACGACAAGGCCAACGGCGAACCAGATGGAGAGAACGAGCGCGGTCATAGGGTGCTCCCATGACAGGCGCGCCTCGGCGCCCGCAAAGGAGTCTGGCAGGAACACCGAGCGCATCCCCTGTGCGAGCCACTTGAGGGGGAACGCCTCGCCGAACGTCCGCAATGCGCCTGGGAGGTCAGTGAACACCACGAACACCCCTGAGGTGAATTGCAACACCAGCACCACGGGAGTGAGGATCGCCGACGCGGACTTCGCGTTGCGAAGTACGGAAGATGTCGCAATTCCAAGCGCAACCGACGCCGCCGTTCCCAGAAGGAAGACCCACGTGAAGGTGAACCATGCGTGACCAGAGGTCGGGACGGTCACGCCGTACAACCCGACGCCCATCGCGATCAGCGTGGCGATTTGGATGATTGACACGATCAGAACCTGCGCAAGCTTGCCCGCGAAGTACGCGGTGGTCGGCAGGGGCGTTGCGTGCAGGCGTTTGAGGGCGTCCGCGTCACGGTCAATCGAGATCGTGATAGCCAACGACTGGAATCCCGTGTTGATGATTCCCGTGGCGATCATGCCCGCCATGAAATACTGGGCGAACTTCACGCCGCTGTTGCCAAGCTCTTGATCGCCAAAGATGGAACCGAAAAGGACGAGAAAGATCATGGGGAACGCGAAGATGAAGATCATCTGCTCGCGCGAGCGGAAGAACTC
This sequence comes from Demequina sp., assembly GCA_043733605.1. Classification (GTDB taxonomy): domain Bacteria; phylum Actinomycetota; class Actinomycetes; order Actinomycetales; family Demequinaceae; genus Demequina. The sequence continues at coordinate 1,136 of JAYTGI010000307.1, forward strand.
CTTGAGTTCTACGCGCATGCGGTCGAGTGCGATCGACGCCCATGGTGGGTGAGCCACGACGGTGCTGGCGGTCATGCGGCATCTCCTTCGGATGCGGCCTTCTCGGAGTTCCGCCCGATCAGGTCCAGGTAGACGTCTTCGAGCGAGGGCTTGGTGATCGACAATTCGGGGATCTCGCCCTCGTGGCGCGCCGCTAACTCACGGACGAGCGCTGTGGGAGTGAGCGTAGATTCCGAACGGGCGGCGCCACCCTCTTCCCAGCGCACGACGGACCCGGCCGCAAGCGCTCGCAACTTGGCGGGTGTGTCTAGGGCGATGAGCTTGCCATCGGCGACGATGCCGATGCGGTCGGCAAGGTATTCGGCCTCATCGAGGTAGTGCGTGGTGAGCATGATCGTGGTGCCGTCACCGCGTAGCCCCTCGATGAGTCCCCAGAACTGCCGCCGCGCCTCTGGGTCAAAGCCCGTGGTCGGCTCGTCGAGAAATACCAAGCGCGGTCGCCCAATCACGGCGAGGGCGACATCGAGCCGCCTGCGCTGTCCTCCTGACAAAGTTTGCGGCTTCGCATTCGCCTTCTCTGTGAGCCCAACGGCGTCGAGAGTCTCCTCGACGTCACGCGGGTTCGGGTAGAGCCGCGACGCGTGGGTGAGAGCCTCGCGCGCGCTCAGGAAACTGCGCTCCGACGTCGACTGCAACATGATCCCCACCTGGGTGCGCCAGTCCCGCCCGGCAACATGCGGATCAGTACCGAAGACGGTGACCTCACCGGATGTTCGCTTGCGGAATCCCTCGAGTATCTCGATCGTGGTGGTCTTGCCCGCGCCGTTCGGTCCTAGCAAGGCGAATACCTCGCCCTGGGCGATGGTGAGGTCGAGTCCGTCGACGGCGTTCTTGTCGCCGTACGTCTTGCGAAGTGCCGAAATCGTGATGGCCTGAGTGGTCATGGGGCGAGCGTATAGGCACCGCGCCGGAGGCGCGCGTCCTCCGCGCGGACGATTTGGCGACTCCGTCGCCCCTACTTTGCCTCGGCGAGCAGACGCTGGATCCGTGCAACACCTTCCACAAGGTCGTCGTCGCCCAGTGCGTAACTGAGTCGCAAGAAGCCGCTCGGGCCAAATGCCTCGCCTGGCACCACTGCGACCTCGACCTCTTCGAGAATCACGGCGGCGAGGTCGGCGCTCGATCCGATGGCTTTGCCGCGGATCGTCTTGCCGATGAGGCCCTCGACGGAGGGGTAGGCGTAGAACGCGCCGGTGGGGGTGGGGCAGACGACGCCGTCGATCTCGCGGAGCATCTCGACCATCGTGGTGCGCCTGCGGTCGAACGCCTTGCGCATGAGGTGCACATCTTCAAGCCCTCCCTCGAGCGCCGCGATGGCGGCTCGCTGCGACACGTTGGCGACGTTGGAAGTCAGGTGCGACTGGAAGTTGGAGGCGGCCTTGATGACGTCGGAGGGTGCGATCATCCATCCCACACGCCAGCCGGTCATCGCGTAGGTCTTGGCGACGCCGTTGACCACGATGGTCTGGTCCGCGAGCTCTGGCACGGCGCGCAACATCGGCGTGAACTCCGCGTCGTCGTACGTGAGGTGTTCGTAGATTTCATCGGTGATGACCCAGATGCCGTGCTCGAGGGCCCACTCGCCGATCGCCTTGGTCTGCTCGGGGGAGTAGACGGCGCCGGTGGGGTTGGAAGGCGAGCAGAACAGGAGCGCCTTGGTGGCGTCTGTGCGCGCGGCCTCGAGCTGGTCCACCGTGACGAGGTACCTTTGGTCGACGCCCGCAAAGACCTCGACGGCGGTGCCGCCCGCGAGCGTGATCGCCTCGGGGTAGGTGGTCCAGTATGGAGCGGGAAGCAGGACCTCGTCACCGGGGTCGATGATCGCGGCGAAGGCCTGGAATACGGCTTGCTTCCCGCCATTTGTCACGATGACGGAGGCGGGGTCGATCTCGTAGCCGGAGTCCCGCAGAGTCTTGGCCGCGATCGCCTGCTTCAGTTCGGGAAGCCCAGCGGCGGGGGTGTACCGGTGGTTCTTCGGGTCGCGGGCCGCCACGACCGCGGCCTCAACGATTGCGTCTGGAGTGGGGAAGTCGGGCTCGCCCGCACCAAAGCCGATGACGGGCCTGCCTGCGGCCTTGAGCGCCTTCGCTTTTGAGTCGACGGCGAGGGTCGCTGAGGGCGCGATGGCGGCGAGGCGGGCGGAGACGCGGCGAGAGGGAGCAGTCATGCGACTATTGTTCCACCGCGAGGGCTTCACCCCGTCACTTCGGTTCGCGTTCGGGCGGTCAACCGCGTAGCATGTCACTTCGGCGATTGACAACAGCCATGATGCCGTGTGCCCAAATTCGGATCGTCGGGCGCGTGTCAACGGGTTGCTTGCTCGGTCCGCCGAACCTACGGGGTGACAACCACCTCGGAGGGCAGTGGCGCAATTGGTAGCGCATCGGTCTCCAAAACCGACGGTTGTGGGTTCGAGTCCCGCCTGCCCTGCGTAAGACGGACGCACGTACATCCCATAAGCAAAGGACATCCCGGTGAGCGAATCAGCTGTGACGGACGCAGGAGAGAGGGACCCGCGTCACGAGTCGCGCGAAGGTCTCAATATCTTCGCGCGGATCGCGCTGTTCGTGCACCAGGTGATCTCGGAGCTCAAGCGCGTGGTGGCCCCCACCCGCGACGAACTCATCAACTACATCTGGGTCGTCCTCGGTTTCGTGGGCGTGATGATGGCGCTGACCTTTTTCATGGACCTCGGATTTACCTCGCTGACCAGCTGGGTCTTCGGCAAGTAGCGGGACGAAAGGACTGATGTGACGAACGAAGACCAGAACGTCGTGGATGCGATCGACGAGGATGTTGCCGAAGAGGTAGCGACCGTTGTCGACGCCGAC
>JAYTGI010000308.1:0-25124 GCA_043733605.1 Demequina sp.
GTATTCGGGGCGAAGCGCCGTGTCCCTCAGCCTCGCAACCACGGGAGCCGCGGACCTCAACGCCGCAACGCGACCCTCTGCGGTGTCGAGGTCGTGCCCCGCCAGAGTGGTCTTGATGACGAATTCGTAGAGGGGCACGCGCGACTCGAGCAGCGCGCGCACCGCGGCGTCGCCGCCATGCTGTCTCAACTCGCATGGATCCTGACCAGACGGATCGACGGCCACAAAGGTTTGAGCGAGGAACTGCTGGTCGAGAGCGAACGACTTGAGGGCCGCGTTCTGGCCCGCCTCGTCGCCATCGAAGGTGAAGATCACCTTGGCACCGGTCGACCCCACCTTGATTTGAGCGCTACCCGTGTCGCCCATGAGGCGCCTGATGACCTTGACGTGGTCCTCGCCAAATGACGTGCCGCACGTCGCGACCGCATTGGTGACGCCCGCGAGGTGGCACGCCATCACGTCGGTGTAGCCCTCGACAATGACCGCGGCGCGTTCCGTCCTAATCGCACCCTTTGCCAGGTCGATGCCGTAGAGCACCGTGCCCTTCTTGTACAGAGACGTCTCGGGGGTGTTGAGGTACTTGGGGCCCTGGTCGTCCTCGTAAAGCTTGCGCGCACCAAAGCCGATGACGTCGCCCGTCACGTCCCGAATGGGCCACACGAGGCGGCCCCTGAAACGGTCATACAGGCCGCGGTTGCCCTCCGAGAGCATGCCAGTGGACCGCAGTTCGGCCTCCGTAAAGTTACGGGCGCGCAAGTGGTCGAGCAGTGCGGACCAGCCCTGGGGGGCGTAGCCGACCCCAAAGTGCTCTGCGGCCTCCTTGCCAAAGCCGCGCTCTGTGAGGAAGTCGCGACCCGTCTGCGCCTCCGGCGAGTCGAGCTGCTCGACGAAGAATTCCCCAGCGAGCCGATGCGCATCGATGAGCCGAGAACGCGGGGTGCCCGTCGCCTCGGCGCGGGGTCCCCCTGACTCGTAGCGCAGTATGACGCCGGCCTTGGGCGCCAAGTACTCGACCGCTTCGACAAACGTCATTCCGTCGAGTTTCATCACGAAAGTGATGACGTCGCCGCCCTCGCCGCAACCGAAGCAGTGATACCTGCCCACGGAGGGACGGACATGAAAGGAGGGTGATCTCTCGTCGTGAAACGGGCACAGACCCTTGAGCGAGCCCATCCCCGCAGGCTTGAGCGCAACGTGCTCCCCCACGATCGCCTCGATAGGGGCGCGCTCGCGAACGGAAGCGATGTCGTCCCGATTGATCGTGCCTGCCACAGGTCACACTCTAGGCTCACGCTCTGGGCTCGCAATCCCGTCCCTTTCGCCTCGCCCATCATCTGTAGGCTAAGAGCCAGCAACGAAAGGACTCACGCGTGAGGGTAGATGCGTTTCTCGCCGATTCGGCGGAAGTGGTTGGCAACAAGATCTACGCCCTTGGTGCAGGGTGGAACACGGTCTTTGTGCGCTCGTTCCCCGCCGTCCATCGCCGGCTCACCGTGGCGGCGGTCGTGCACGTGAGTTTCACGGACACCAACGTGTCCCATCGCTTCGAGTTGAGGCTAGAGACCGAGGACGGAAAGCCCTATCCCGTCGGGATGCGCGTGGGTGAGGACGGAAAGCCGGAGGCCATCCAGGCCCTCGGCGGCGAGTTCACTTTGGGGCGCCCGCCGATGCTCGTTGACGGCGATGAACAAGTCGCGTGCTTCGCTTTCGCGGTCGACGGAATGCGCTTCACGGACCCCACGAAGTTCGCTTGGGTCATCTCGATCGACGGCGCCGAATCCGCGCGCTTGCCGATGCGCGTCCAGCTCGCAGCCTAGCCGTGTCCGCTTATCACGACGCCGTCTACCCTGCGGTTCTGGTCGCCTCTGCGGTGTTGTTTCTTGCGGGAGGCCTGACGATGGCCGCGATTCGCGCTCATCGATTCCTCACCTGGATTGTCTCGGGCTTCTATGTGATCACGGCAATCGAGATCCTGACCCTCATCGTCGTGCTTGCCCAGGGAGGGGCGCCAGTTGTCATCACCGTCGGCTACCTCCTCGCCGCCATCGCGCTACTGCCGCTGCTTGGCATCGCCCGCCTCGGCGCGCCCGACTCCGACGACCCGCCTTCTAAAGACAAGGATCCGAACAGGCCGGTCCTGCAGCCCGACCAAATCGCGCGCGTCGACGGCGCAGCAGCCATGATCATCGCCATCGCGGCCGCCGTGGTCGCGTGGCGCCTCGCCACCATCCTCGGAGCTGTTGCATGAACCCGACCACGCGAAACCCGCCCTCATTGAACCCGCTCGCACGCATCTCGCTCATCCTCGCGTACGCAATACTCGGCCTGGCTGCCCTTGGGCGGTCGTCCTTCGAAATCTCCACCAAGTTCGGCGACGCCCCGCTGGCCTACTCCGTCTCCGCCGTCTCCGCGGTGCTATACGGGGTGATCGCCTTCGCGCTGTGGCGCGGCAAAAACCGGGTCGCGCTCATCGGTTCCTCGATCGAGCTGGTGGGCGTTCTCGCGGTGGGCGCCCTGGGATACATCGAATCAAGCTGGTGGCCGGACCACACTGTCTGGACGGGTTTCGGTTCCGGGTACGGCTGGGTCCCGCTCGCGTTGCCGATGCTGGCCCTGTGGGCGCTCGTACGGGCCAGGCGGCGTGCGATCGTCTAGTTCGTCTCCGTCCTGCGCGGCTCCGCGCCGTTGCTACGACGCTATGACACCGCCCACCTCCACCTGCACTAAAGGCGGCTGAGGTGCCTGACATTCGTCGGTCGCCTATCGTGACGGTTGCATTCGAAGCACTTCTCAGAAGGAGAGAGCCATGGACACGAACCCTGATACCCGCGCGCGGACCTCTGCCAACAGAATTGGCCCGTGGGGCTGGCAACGGCGCGCAGTAGTCGGGATACTGCTGGCGATCGGATTATTCTTTGCTGTCGCCCTGCCGCTCGTCGCACCAAGTTTCGTCCGCATTCCGCTCGGCCTGGTGTTCATCGTTCTTGCCATCGCAGTCACGGTGTGGTGGCCCCGGCCTTCGGCCCGTGACAAAGCCGTCCAGTAGGGCGAGCTCAGCAGGAAGGTTAGGCGGACGCCGTCCTTCGAGGCTTGACGACGTACCGATGGTGCCAGTCGTATGCCGACTTATCGGTGAGCGACGCGACTTGGTCCACGGCGATGCGCAACCGCCCCGCGTCGTCCTGCGCATCGTTCCAGAATCCCTCGAAGTGCGTCTCGAGCGCGTCCGGGCCTCGCTGAGCAAGCGCGCCGACGAGCTCGACGAGCCGCTCCCTTTGAGCCCTGTACGAGGGCTTCAGCTCGCGCGGGGCCATCAGAAAGTGCACCGCGACCCCCTTGAGGAGCAAGATCTCCGCCGCCGTGTCTTCGGGAATCACGAGGTGGGCAGCGTGCCTCGTGAAGGGCCCCTCGCCATACTCGGCGCGCGTCGCCGCCGCGAGCGCCTGGACCAAATGCCCGATCAGTTGGCTCGCCATGTCCTTGAGGCTCGCGAGCGCACGATGGGAACCGTCGTATTCGTCAGTCCACCACGGCATCGAGCGCAAACGGTCGAGAGCCCCGAGTATCGCGGCCTCGTCTCCGCGCCCGTACCACTCCTTCACGTGAGCCGCGACGGCTCGCGCCTGGCCCTCGTCGCGCAGCAAGTTGAGAGCGATCGCGCTGTGAACCACGGAGTCCTCGACGTCGTGCACGGAGTACGCAATGTCGTCGGCGATGTCCATGATTTGCGCCTCAAAGCTTGGCGCACGGTCGGGAGCGCCCGTGCGAAGCCACTCAAAAACTGGCAGGTCATCGTCGTACACGCCGAACTTGCGGGTGGGCCTGCCGTCGGCTCTCAACGGCGTCGCGTTTTCGCGCCACGGATACTTGACGCTCGCATCCAACGTGGCCCGGGTGAGGTTGAGCCCCACGCTCTTGCCCGTGACGGGGTGAACCGACTTGGGCTCGAGCCTGATGAGCAGCCGCAGGGTCTGGGCGTTTCCCTCGAAGCCGCCGATGCCCTTGGCGGCTTGATCGAGCGCGCGCTCCCCGTTGTGCCCAAACGGCGGGTGACCGAGGTCGTGGGCGAGGCACGCCGCATCGACAACGTCCGGATCGCAACCTAGCTGCTTGCCAAGACCCCTACCCACCTGAGCGACCTCGAGAGTGTGGGTCAGGCGCGTGCGCACAAAGTCGCCCGATCCGGCGCCGAGAACTTGAGTCTTCGCCCCGAGCCTCCGCAGAGCGCTCGAATGGACGATGCGCGCGCGGTCCCTCTCAAAAGGGGAACGATTCGCTTCCTTGGGGGGCTCGTCAACGAATCTCTCGATGTCGGCGGGGCCGTAGCCCTCGGGTAGCGAACTCACTCTTCGATGCTATCCGGCCAGCGCCATCGCGAGGTTCGCCTCGCTCAACCGGTCGGCTACGCGCCCGTCCCGCCCCCACCCCAATCCCGTGCGGGGCGTCTCACCGCGGTTGCGATGCGAAACCGAGGTCATACGCCCCGTGCGAGCTCCGGCGCGTCGTCCGCAGGGTTGAGCGGGGCCTCTCGTTGTCCACAGATACTCGCCCCACGCAGACTGGCTCAGCGACAACTCGCTACCTTGAGCCGGATGACCCACCCGGCACAGACCAAGCGAACCAAGCACGCGGTCGCGCGGCTGGCCCTGCTCTTGGCGAGTGAGCCCCGGGCATGGACGCGGGGCGAACTCGTCGACGCGACGAGCGAGCACACGATCACGGCCGCCTTGAGGGCCGATGTCGCGGTCCATGCCGCTCCGGGCCTCTACATCGCGACTGAGCACCGCACTCACCCCAAGGCGCTGGTAGATGTCGCCTCGAAGTGGGCGGCACCAGAGGGAGCGGTTGGCGGAGCGGCCGCGCTGTGGGTCCACGGCCTCCTGCCGGCCGCGCCCGCGCGCATCACGATCATCGCCCCGCATGTGTTCAAGCGCGCGCCGCTACCTTTTGCCGGCTTGCGCCGGTTCACGATCAACATCCCGCGCCAGGGCGTTGGCGGAGTCACGACCGTACCGCCCGCCGACGCTGTGATTCAGGCGTGGGCCGAGCTCGAGCCAGCGCGGCGCGTCGGCGTGATTCTCAACGCGATGCGCATGGGCCGCCTCGACGCCGAGGTCGTGGGCCAACGACTCGCCGCTTACCCGCGAATTCGCGGACGCTCAGCGCTCCTGAGCCTTCTCGCCGAGTTCGGAGCTGGCGCCACGAGCTTTCTGGAGTATCGGGCGCGAACACAGGTATTTGTCGGTCCCGAATTCGGGGACTTCGTATGGCAGGCGCCTGTAGTGGCGCAGGGTCGCACGTACGTGCTCGACATGTTTGACCGTGCGGCGCGCCTTGCCGTCGAGTTTGATGGCCGTACTTATCACGGTGACAACGAGGCGCGGCTGCGGGACCTCGAGCGCGATGCTCACCTTGCAACCGTTGGAATCTTGACGCTTCGGCTCACCTACGACGACATCATGCGGCGTCCCGAATGGTGTCGCCGGACGGTCTTGCTGGCCTGCCGCGCTCGTGCGGGGCGATCGACCTCTATTGAGGAGCGAGATCGCGGCCAATCGCCCCCCACGGGATGGTGGGGCGCCGACGCGCGGGGTGCGTGAGTCCGAGCCCTCGCGGGACCTAACCGCCCGACACGGAAAGCTCCGCCTCTCGCAGCTTGATTTCCATGGCAGGGGTGATGTCTTGCGTGTCGAGCCATCCGTCGGGGCAAGAGGGTACCCGCGCCGTTCCTTGGCGACCTCGCGGTCCCTCGGCGTCCGTTCCAGGGAAGGGTGAGTCGAGATCCATCTCGTCAAGGGTGCCCCTAAGCCCCGCGAGAGACTGCACAAGGCCCAGGCGGCGCCGAACATCCCCTCCGACGGGGTACCCCTTGAGGTACCAGGCGATATGCTTGCGAATCTCGCGCATGGCCCTATTCTCGTCGGCGCCAAAGTGCCCGACCATCAACACGCCATGCCTGTAGATGGTGTCCGCGACGTACCGCAAGCCAGGTTGGACTCGCTCGGGCCTGCCCTCGAAAGCTGCCTGAAGGTCGGCAAAAAGCCACGGCCGTCCCATGCAGCCGCGACCGACAACGACACCATCGCAGCCGGTACGCTCGATCATCGCCAAGCCGTCCTCTGCCGCCCAGATGTCGCCGTTACCCAGCACTGGGATGGAGGTCACAGCCTCTTTGAGGCGCGCGATGGCCTCCCAATCGGCGTGGCCGCTGTAGTAGTCGGCGGCGGTGCGCGCGTGGAGCGCCACGGCCGCCACACCCTCGCGCTCGGCCATGAGTCCAGCGTCAAGGTACGTGAGGTGGTCGTCGTCAACACCCTTGCGCATCTTCACCGTCACGGGCACGTCAAACTTCGAGGCCTCGCGCACGGCCGCACGCACGATGTCGCGGAACAGGTCCCGCTTCCACGGCAGCACCGCTCCCCCACCCTTCTTGGTGACCTTGGGGACGGGGCAACCGAAGTTCATGTCGATGTGATCGGCGCGGTCCTCCTCGACGAGCATCTTCACGGCAGCACCAATTGTGGCGGGGTCGACGCCATACACCTGCACCGACCGGGGCTTCTCATCGGGGTCATGAGCGATGATGCGCAGGCTCTCCGGAGTGCGCTCCACGAGCGCACGAGACGTCACCATCTCGGCCACGTAGAGACCGCCGCCGTGTTCCCTGCACAGGCGCCTGAACGCAGCGTTCGTGATGCCTGCCATCGGCGCGAGGATCACAGGGGTGTCGACCGTGAGAGGCCCGATGCTCAACGGCGGCAACAATCGCTCAGTTGAAGGCGTAGGGGCGGGCATGGTGTCCATTGTCGCCGATGACGTGCCGGTCAGGGCCACCACCTATAGAGAGTCACAGTTCGATCGCGAATCCGCGGCGATTGGCCACCCCCGTCCCTTGGATGGCTCGATCGACGTTAGTTTGTGATGATGAGGGTGAGCCAACGCGTGCAAGAGTTCCACATGTCCAAGCGCGTCGCAATCATCACCGTGGTCGGCGTGCTCGCGTTGATCGCGCTTGCTCTGTATCTCTTTGCCGCGCCAAAGATCGACTGTTCGCCTCCACAGCCGGACAGGCCGACGGTCTCCGTTCCAAGCGCCCGAGTGGACGACGGAGGCGCCCCCATCGACGTCTCGATTCAAGGCGAAATCGTCGACGTGACCTCGAGTCACGACTCCTATGTATTTACCGTTCGAGACGAAGCTCGCGGCCTTGTGACCCTCAAGGCGCGCCTGGGCGAGTCCGTCGCGCTTGACGTGGTCGTAGGACGCACCGTTTCCGTCGACTACGTGCGCTGGTTCGGGACGGGATCAAGCGGCTACAGCCTTGAAATTGGCGACAAGGAGGGGTTGGTCTTCGCGGTTGAGGAGGGAGGGGGAAACTCAACGGCGCACACGCCCTTTGTCGTTAACAACGTCAGCGGCGGATGCCCTGGTAGCGGACCGGCGGTCCCATCCGTTCTCAACTTTTCCGCCGGCGGCACAGAGGTGGCAGCCGCGACCGGTGAGTCCGCCACTCTCTCGGTCAAAGGACGCGACTATCTCCTCCTCACGACCGAAGCGACCGAGATTGTCGACTTCGACGTCTACGACTTGGGTCCCGAGGCCTCCTATGTGATCGCGCGAATCCCACGGGAGCCAACACCGATTGACCCGGTCTCGTGATGCCGCACGTGACGCCCTCTGTCTCGACCCTGCACGTCCATGGGTGTCCCGCGCTCGTGCAAGCGCGGGACACCCAACGCCTGCCCGGACGGCTGGGGGATCGTCCGGGCGGGCGGGCGTGCTCAGGGACCACTAGGCCTAGACGGTCACCTGGTCCTTAGCGTCCTCGCTAAGGCGCACGGTCTTGGGATCGGCCGGGCGGCCGAGGGCGCGGTACACCCAACCGGCGGCACGGTAGGCATCGGCATCGAGCGCGTGGCGCCCGTCGACTATCGCCTTGCCAGCCACCAGCTCTCCCATCATTTCCGGGTCTGCGCTGCGGAACTGGTCCCACTCGGTGAGCAGGACCACCACGTCGGCGCCCTTGATGCACAAGGAGAACGTGTCCGCATACGTCAACTGCGGGTACGACCTCTTGGCGTTTGCCATCGCCTCGGGGTCGTAGACGACAACATCCGCGGACTCCGCGCGGAGCATGTCGGCCACGTCGAGCGCGGGAGCATCCCTGATGTCGTCGGAGTTGGGCTTGAAGGCCGCCCCGAGGCACGCGATGCGCTTGCCCTTGAGTTCGCCACCCGCGAGTTCGCGCACCAGGTCAACGGTGCGCATCCTGCGCCTGTTGTTGATCGCGTCGACCTCGTGGAGGAACGCGACCGCCTGACCCACGCCCAGTTCTTCCGCGCGGAACGCGAATGCCCTGATGTCCTTGGGGAGGCAACCGCCACCAAAGCCAAGGCCCGGCTTGAGGAATCGTCCGCCGATGCGGTCGTCGTAGCTCAGCGCGCTCGCCAAGAGATTGACGTCGGCACCCGTCACCTCGCACACCTCGGCCATCGCGTTGATGTACGAGATCTTGGTGGCGAGGAACGAGTTGGCGGCGACCTTGACCAGTTCGGCCGTCTTAAGGTCGGCGACAACCAGAGGAGTTCCCACTGCGAGGATTGGGGCGAAGGCCGCGCGTAGCATCTGCTCGGCCCAGTCCGACTCCACCCCAAAGACAAGCCGATCGGGGCGCAAGGTGTCCTGCACCGCGTAGCCCTCACGCAAGAACTCGGGGTTCCATGCGAGCTGGATCAGTTCCGGGTTTGGCGAGGCCAACTGCACCATGTCGGTCAGTCGTGACGCGGTGCCCACTGGGACGGTCGACTTGCCAACGAGCAGCGCCGGCTTGGTGATGCGCTTGGCGAGCTCGGTGAAGGCGCCGTCCACATACTCCATGTTGGCGGCGTGGCTGCCATGCAACTGCGGCGTTCCCACACAGATGAAGTGCACGTCGCCAAACTCGGCGGCCTCGTCAAACGACGTCGTGAAACGCAGCTTGCCGGCAGCGATCACTTCCTTCAGGAGCTCGGGAAGTCCTGGCTCGAAGAAGGGAACCTCGCCTGATGTCAGGCGATCGATCTTGGACGGGTCGATATCGAGACCCAGAACGTCATAGCCCAGCGAGGCCATCGCTACGGCGTGGGTCGCTCCGAGGTAACCGGTGCCAATGACAGTGAGCTTGGGCAGTTCGGGGACAAGACCCGGAGTTTCGGTGATGCTCATCGTTTCTCCTCATGGTTGGTGGTGCAGGTGATCAACGTGTTAGCGACAGGTGACATTTGAGTAGCCCTCCTTGGCGGCCGACACGACGTTTGAGCACTCGACGACGTTGTCTTGTACCGGTGTGAGAGAGAAGCCAACCCCTGGGCCGTTCACCGTTGCGGTGTTGCCCCTGAAGCGATTGCCCTTTCCCCAGCCATCCAGGATCTGATGAACCTGGAAGCCATCCTTCGAGGAGTTCACTCCCGTGTTGTCCTCGATAATCCAGTTGTTTCCCTTGACGTCGACCCACGAGTCACCACCGTCCTTCGTCAATCCCGCACCATCAAAGGAATTGCCGCGGAGGATCCCCCCGGTGGTGCCCTCTTTGATGTCGACGCCTTCGGCACTGACGTCATGGATGACGTTGCCCTCCACGAGGTTTCGATCCGAGCGGTCGGGCTGGCAATCGGTGATGTCACACCAGTTCGACTTTGCGGTGCCGATGTAGATGCCCTCGCCAAACTTCTCGCGCCGGTGGCCCGTGTCGTAGATGGTGTTGCCCGTGACCGTGTTGTCGGTGGAATACCTGCGCAAATGCAACGCCTCGTCGCCGACGGTATGAATCGTCAAGCCCTGAATCTCCGACCCGACGGTGCCGTCAGCCACCACGCCCTTCTGGCCGTTCTGCACCGTGAAGCCGATGAGTCGCCAATACTGAGCGCCGTCGAGATGAAGCACATATCCGCCCGTGAAGCCTCCTCCGTCGAGCACCGCGCCCGAGCCTCCACACAAGTAGATGGGCTTGTCGGAGGTGCCCGAGACGGCCGCTCTGAACTCGCCAGAGTAGGTGCCATTCGCCATCACGATGACGTCGCCTGGTTGAGCGTCCGCCAGCGCGTTGACGAGTTCCTTGGCGGTACCGACGCTCGCCGTCGGCTTGGGACAACCGGCCGGTGTAGGCATCGCGGCACCTCCCGTTACGCTCGATCCCGAGCCCTGCCCGTCCGTGCGAGGAGAATCCGAAGAGGTTGGGGTGGGCGAGGCCGTCCCGTCAGGGTCGACCCCCACATCGGGCGAGGGCATCGTGGGACCACTCGGCGAAGCCGATATGTCGGACCCCGTCGTGGCACCCGCCCCCGCCCCGGAATCGCTCGTATCAAATCCACGGACGATTCCGACGGTGGGAACCACAGCGGCCACGACGCCAAGCGCGAAGGCGATGGCCATGATGGTCAGTTCTCGCCTATTCACGCGGTGACCGAATCCCGGTCACTGGCGCGCCTGCGAGGCAGGCCCACGGAGTCCACTGGTGCGTGAACCGAGTTCATTGGTGCGCGACTCGAGCGCAGCTCAGTCTCAATCGGCCGGATGACCCCAGGCACGGTAGCCGGATCAACCATTCCACGCGAAAGTGCCGCAAGGGGAGTGCGATCACGGTACGGGTTCCCGAAACCGGATCCGCGGTAGCGGAAGCCCCTGAACGCGGTGAGGATGAGCAACAGCGCAAGAACGGTCCAGAGCATTGTCATCGGCTTGGTAACAACCCGCAGCACTCGCTCGGTGATGTTCTGGTAGACCCACGACGGCGACTTGTTGTTGTCGAGGACGGTCACGCCCTTCCCGCGCACGGTGTCGATCGGCGAGTTTCCCTGACCATCGATCAGGTTCTGGCCGATTGTCGACCCGTTCGTGTCTCCCGCCATCGTCACGCCGTGACTCGACACCTCCTGAATCGTGTTGCGAGTGACTTCGACCTTCGAGTCGCGCACGTAGATCGCGATGTCGCCGCCCACCACGAGGTTGCCAAAGACACTGCCTTCGGAACCGTCTCTCAAGGCGATGCCTTGTTTTAACGCACCGTCGATCCTGTTCTCCTCGACATCGATGCCTTGAGAGGCCTTGCCCACAACGATGCCGAAGTCGCCGCCTGTGATCGTGTTGCGTCTCAACGCAATTCCATCGCCGCCGAGCACCGCGATGCCGTAGTGCCCGTTGTTCGTGACCTTGGAGTTCAACACCGAGTGGCCGCCATAAGCGATGACCGGGAAGCCGGTCGCGGACGGACCGTCCGACAACGGAGCGGCATCAATAGTGATGCCATTGCCCTTGTTGTTCGCGGCTTCGACGGTATCGATGAGAACCCCCTGCGATCCGCGGGACACCCGGAAGCCGTCGCCACCATTCGAGCTCGATTCGACGCCAGTAATGTGCGAGTTGGACACCTCACGGTGAAAGTCGACTCCATCGACAAGATTGTTCATGAACTTGGAGTTCTGAAGCTCGACCGAGGTCGCGTTCGACACGAACAGGCCATAGGCGTTTCCCGTGACCGTGAGGCCCGAAAGCCACGCGGTGACGCCGTTCGAGTACAGGCCCGTTCCCCTCGTGAGGCCCACACCCGTCTCGCCCTCGGTCGTCCCGTCAACCACAAGCGGCTTGCCGGGATCGACGGTCTCGGAGTCTGTAGGTGCGGCAAGATATGCCTCGGGAATCTCGCGGGTCGCATCGGCGGGCAGACCGAGTGTCGACGCGAGCTCGGTGCCCGTCAACGAAAGCCCACCCGTCAATCCCGACCAAAACCCGAGGTCGGAGAACGTCGCGTTGGTGATCGAGGCATAGCCGCCCATGACCCTGATGTACGCACGACCATCCGCCGTGTTCGTGTCAGGAAGGCTGCGCTGCGAGTCCCACGCCTGGAACTTGACTGGCTCCGTGGGCGTGCCGTTGACGACGAGGTTGCCGCCGTTCACGACGATCGAGGCGAAGCCGTTGTCCTGGCTTGCCATCTTGATCACCAATCCACCCGGACGGCGCAGATCCAGCGTGGCGCCTTCGAGGACGACGATGTGCTCGCTGAGAAGGTATTCCCCTGGCGCAGTCGAAACAAAGCTCAACGGGGCCAGCGCGACGAGGTCCTGCTCCGTGTACGCAGTGTCGCGGGCGGGAAGCACCAGGGTCGAGACCGGCTTGCCCGCGACCCGGAACGGCAGGTTGACGTCGAGGCCTGGGAACATCGTCCCTGACGCCACAAGATCGACGTCGATGAGCCGACGCTCCTCTTGGGCGACCAGCTCCGCCTCCTTCTGCGGGTCCCCACCGTAAGACTCGAGAAGAGGGTTCGAGGCGGTGCTCGGCGCAGAAGGCGGTGGCGTCGTGATGGGACTGCCTACCTCTCCGTCGGCGTAGCTCGGCGCTGCCAAAGCCACGACGGCTACGGCGATCAGCACCGCGAGTCCAGACATCCTGAGGGAAACGGTACGGGCGCTCATGCGGAAACCCCCTGGGCGACGATCGTGCTCGATGTTTGGCCCTCTCCGCCGATGCTGTCGGCGGTGCGAGTAAGCCAGCCCTGCTTGTTCATGGTGAAGAACGCGTACAGCTTGATGGGCAACGCAACGAAGATCACTACGAGCGCAAAGAGCGGAAGGATGAAGATGTCCCCAGGGTGGCGACGCAAGTGCGACAACCCGCGCACACCGCGGCCCAACAACAGCCAGGCGGAGACGACGGCAAGGCCATTCCAGGACGCCTCGAAACGAGAGACGGCGAGGTAGGTAAGCGTGAGGCCCATCGTGACTGGGGTGAGCAGGATCTGGAGAACCGTCACCTTGGTCACGAACGGAACCTTCCACAGCCAGCCCTTGCCGATCGCGGTCAAGTAGCAGCGGTAAGAGTTTCGGCTCCAGCGCACGCGCTGCTTGACGAACGCGCTGAACGTGTCTGGGAACATCGAGAGCGCCTTGGCAGTCGACTGGTGAACGGTCTTGTACCCAGACGCAATCACGAGCCACGTGAGACGACCGTCGTCACCCGCAATGCATCGCTTGCCCAGGAAGAACTCGTTTTCCAGGTGCTCCAAAACGGGCATCACGGCCTTGCGCCTGTAGATCGCAGTGCGCCCTGAAACGCAAGGGACGGCTCCGGCGCGCCCCATGGCGGGCACGTAGTCGTAGTAGCGCAGGTTCACCATCCAGTCGGCGATGCGACGCCAGACGGATGACTTCCGGTCAAAAACATTCTGCTGCGTCGAGCAGGCGCCCACCTGCGGGTCGGCAAACGGCATCTGCGAGGCCACGAGCAGCCCCTCGCGCCACCATGTGTCGGAATCGACGAGCACCAGCAGCTCCGACGACGCCAAGCGGATTCCGCAACCGAGTGCGGATCGCTTGCCCGCGTGGTGGAACAGGACCGGCTTCACGCGCTCGTCGTCAAGAGCGACGATGCGGTTGTACGCGTCGACGTCGGCGACGTCGAGAACGATGATGATCTCCGTGGGGTTCTGTGCGCGCCATGATTCGAGGCAGCGCATCAGGATCCCAGGGTCCTCGTGATAGGACGGCACGACCACGGAGGTGGTGGTACGGAAATTCGTGACGATCGGCTTCGCCCTGCGAGACAAGATCACCCGATAGAGCCACAGGCCCCACACAATCGTTCCAGCAATGGCGAACGGAAAGTACGTCCTGTACTCCGCGGCCATCCCCCAAGCATCAGCAAGAAATCCTTGCATGAACACACCTCCGGTTAGACATCTGTCGTGGTGTGTCATCGATGCGGGTCAATGCCCGCACATCCCCATTGACGGTGACGCGACTGCCGGTCAAACCGCAACCCCAGCGTCGCAGTCACGTAACTCAATGACAGGACGACCGTACGGTGTGACTTCCATCACACTCAACCAGTTTTTGAACAGTTCACAAGATATTTACATTTGCCTCACCATTGCCCGAAACGGTTCGATCGGGCATACCAGCAGGCACCAATACCCCGTGGGGTAAGTGTCTGCCGGAAGTGTGGCGCAAGGGTCTTAAGTCCTTCGTAACGCGTTCGTTACACGAATCGGCTGGTCGCGTGCCTCCGAAGGCTCAGGAAGTGACCGTTCCCACTGCGTCGGCGTCGATGCGGATGTTCCCGGCGGGCGCATTCGTGACGACGGTGTGGGCAAGAACGGTCCCAGATGAGGCCGTCACGATGACCCCAAATCCGGCGCTTGACCTGCGCAAGCCCACGTCGTGAATGATGACGTCGGTGAGTCGGGTGTTCGACGACCCATATTTGACGATCGCACCTTCGTCGCCGATGCCGTAGATCGTCACACCCGTCACGGCGATGCTTTGGCTTGCCTTCACCTTGAGGCCGGTCTGTCCTGCGGTGAGCGCGAGCCCCAGCACCTTCCAGTGGGCGGCCCTGTTGAACGACAGCACCTCACCGCCTGACGTTCCGGTACCCACGAGCGTCGCGCCCGAACCGCACAGCCAGATGGGGGACGCAGCGGTCCCTTGCTGACGCGTGTCGAACTCGCCAAGATAGGTCCCAGGCGCCACAACGATGACATCACCAGCCTTCGCGGCATCGAGTGCCTTGGTCAGCTCCGGCGCGGTGTGCACCGTGAGCGTTGCGGCGGGGCAAGCCCCCGGGGTAGGCGTTGGGGTTGGGGTAGGCGTTGGGGTTGGAGTTGGGGTTGGAGTTGGGGTTGGAGTCGGCGTCGGGCCCTGGCACTGAACATTTGCGTAGCCGGAGGCGCCGTCGGTCACCGTGTTCGAGCAGGCGACAATGTTGGCGCGCACTGGCGTGAGTGAGAAGCCAAAGCCAGGGCCATTGACATCAGCCACGTTGTTGCTGAAAGTGTTTCCCGTGCCCCATCCGCTCACGATCTCGTGCGTCTGAAAGCCATCCTTGGGAGTATTGCTGCCCACGTTGCCGTCGATGAGCCAATCCTTGCCCTTCACGTCAACCCACGAGTCTGCGCCTGCCACGACGAGGCTCGCGCCATCGAAGTGATTGCCACGGAGGATGCCCCCCTGGGTGCCCTCCTTGATATCGACATTCTCGCCCGTTGTCGCATAGATCGTGTTGTTCTCGATGGTGTTGTAGTCGGAGGCGTCCGGTACGCCACCGGAGACCGTCCCCCAGTTTGACTGGGCCGAACCGATGTAGATGCCCTCGCCGAACTTCGTGTTGCGGTGGCCGGTGTCGTGAACGACCACACCCGTCACGAGGTTGTGGGAAGAGAAGTCGCGCAAGTGAATCGCCTCGTCACCTGTGTCGTAGACCTCGACGCCCGAGATGACGGCGTAGTCGGTCTCGTCGAGGATGATGCCCTTCTGTCCGTGCCTGGCCGTGATTCCCTCGATGCGCCAGTAGTCGGCGTTGAGGAGGTGAAGCACATAGCCTCCCGACGGCCCTTCGGCGTTGAGGATGGCCTGGCGTGACCCACACACCGTGATCGGTTTTGCGGCGGTCGCGGGGTGATCGGCGACGAATTTTCCCAGGTAGATACCGTCAGCGAGCAAAATGACGGCACCTGGAACCGCATTGTCGAGGGCGGATTGAAATTCGGTCGCGGTCGCCACGCGCACCGTCGGCGCGGCACAGGACGAAGGGGCAGCCGCGGCCGACGCTGCGGCGAAAGACACGACGGTCGCGGCCACCGCGACGGACCCAAGGGCAGCCGTCAGAGCGCGCCAAGGCGCGTTTGAGTACAGCATGATGTTTCCTCACTGGGGTCTCTTTGCCCCTAGGGCCGCCGAAGCGGATCCGGTCGATGCTCGCGTTGCTGGCCATCTCGCAGCGCAACTTCCGCTACCTATGGGGGACTGAATGCAACGTAACAAGCCCATCGGCCGCACTATGGGCGGTTAGTCCCATTAGTGATAAAGGTCACCTGTGTTCAATCTCACGGCTTGCCCTCTACTCAGGGGGGGGTACAACGACCTCCGGGCCATCTGCCGCTGTGGGCTCGTTGGCGATCGAGCGCCCCGCAACCACGAGCGCCCCAATGAGCGTCGTCAACGGGACCGCAAGTACCAGGCCGATCGATCCGACGAGGGTCCTCACCACCTCCTCGGCGATATCCGAAGTTGTCAGTGTGATGCCCAAGGTGCTCCCGTAGAGGCTCACCACCATCAGCGTTGGTAGGGCCGCGCCCACATACACGAAGGCGATCGTGTATACCGTCGAGGCGATGTGGTCCCTGCCGATGCGCATGGCGCGCACATAGAGTTGCCGCCAGCCAAGGTCGGGCCGCGCCGCACGCAGTTCCCACACGGCAGACGCCTGAGTCACCGTCACGTCGTTGAGGACGCCGAGCCCAGCAAGGATGATCCCGCACAGCACCATGCCTTGAAGAGAGACTCCCCTGTTGAAGAACTCGAGGTGGGTACCCTCCTCGGTCCACAGACCCGTCAGCTTGCTCGCACCGACAGCCCACCACGCGAGCACCGCGGTCACCGACAGGCCCGCCAAGGTTCCCAGGTACGCCGTCGTGGTGCGCGCATTCGGCCCATGCGCGAGGTAAAGCAGCAAGAAGAGCGCCCCTGAGCCAGTGACGAGCCCAATGAGCAGTGGGTTTCCCCCATTGAAGAGCGCGGGGATGGTGAAGAATAGGACCACGCCAAACGCCAGGGCAAGCCCAAGGAGCGCGCCAAGTCCTCGCCATCTCGCCACCGCGATCACCACCACCACGTACACGATGAAGAGCAGGAGCATCGGCGATCCGCGTTCAAAGTCGGAGAATCCGAGCGTGCCGTCTGGAAGCTCGAGCGCGCGGACTTCGTCTCCTGGATGCAGCACGATCGTCGGGTCACCAAGAGTCGCAATGTCCTTGGCGCCCGTGGCTTCCTCACCCCGAATCACCGCGGTAGCTGACCCGTCGTCGGCCACGGTGACAATCTCCGCCTTGACCCAGCGCCCGCCGCCGGTGACGTCATACGCGCCTCTGAAGCTGTAGTCGTTCGGCCACACCGCAGCCGCCCCCATGGCGGTGACAAAGAGAATCACGCCAACGCACACCGCAAGAATATTCGTCGTCCGCGCCGACGCGCGCGGCGGCGGGCCGTCGTGGCTGTGTCCTGAACCCACGCCGGTGACCTAGGCGCCCATGAGGCGTTCGGCCAAGTAGCCCTTGACTTGCGACAGCGCGACGCGTTCTTGCTTCATCGTGTCGCGGTGGCGAATGGTGACGGCTTGGTCGTCCAGCGTCTCAAAGTCGACGGTGATGCAGAACGGCGTCCCCACCTCGTCCTGACGGCGGTATCGCTTGCCGATGCTTTGAGTCTCGTCGTAGTCGACCGTCCATGCCTCGCGCAATTCCTTGGCGAGGTTCTTGGCTGTTGGTAGCAGCGCGTCGGTCTTTGACAGCGGGAGCACTGCCGCCTTCACAGGCGCGAGGCGGTGATCGAGGCGAAGCACCATGCGCTTCTCGGTACCGCCCTTGGCGGTGGTGACGTCTTCTTCCGCATACGCCTCGACGAGGAACGCCATAAGCGAGCGCGTGAGTCCCGCGGCGGGCTCGATCACGTACGGCGTGTAGCGCTCCCCAGTGGCCTGGTCGAAGTAGGTCAGGTCCTTGCCCGAGTGCTCCGAGTGCGTCTTGAGGTCAAAGTCGGTGCGGTTGGCGATGCCCTCGAGCTCGCCAAACTCGCTGCCCTGGAATCCGAACCGATACTCGATGTCGACGGTGCGCTTGCTGTAGTGCGA
Organism: Demequina sp.; assembly: GCA_043733605.1. GTDB lineage: Bacteria > Actinomycetota > Actinomycetes > Actinomycetales > Demequinaceae > Demequina. Next base: position 17,662 of record JAYTGI010000308.1, read on the forward strand.
CAGCTTCTCCTTGGGGTGTTCGAACAGTCGCAGGTTGTCAGCACTCAACCCGAGGCCCGTGTACCAGGCCATGCGCGTGTCGATCCAGTACTGGTGCCACTCCTCATCGGTGCCTGGCACCACAAAGAACTCCATCTCCATCTGCTCGAATTCGCGCGTGCGGAAGATGAAGTTCCCTGGCGTGATCTCGTTGCGGAAGCTCTTGCCGATCTGGCCGATGCCGAACGGCGGCTTCTGGCGGCTCGCGGAGAGCACGTTGGCGAAGTTCACGAAGATGCCTTGGGCGGTCTCGGGGCGCAGATAGTGCAGTCCCGAGTCGTCGGAGGCGGCGCCGAGGTAGGTGCGCAGCAGTCCATTGAACATCTTGGGCTCTGTCCACTTCCCACGGGTGCCACAGTTGCCGCACGCAATGTCGGCCAGGCCGTTCTCAGGAACGCGCCCCTTCTTCTCCTCAAACTCTTCCAACAGGTGGTCCTCGCGGAATCGCTTGTGGCAACTGAGGCACTCGACCAACGGGTCAACGAAGGCGTTGATGTGGCCGGAGGCCTCCCACACCTGCGGGGGCAGGATCACTGAGGAATCGAGTCCCACGATGTCATCGCGGCTCGTGACCATCGCGCGCCACCACTGACGCTTGATGTTTTCCTTGAGTTCGACCCCGAGTGGCCCGTAGTCCCACGCCGAGCGCGTGCCCCCGTAGATCTCACCGCAAGGAAACACAAACCCACGTCGCTTGGCAAGGGAAATCACTTCTTCGAGGCGCGTGGCCATGGGTAACTCTCCTGGGTTGAAGGTTGCCGTTCCTGTCTGGTCAGTCTAGTGCGCCGTCGGCGGCGATCACGTCGCAGAACCCGCCTAATTGACAATGATTATCAACCTATATAGTGTCGGGTTCATGACCTTAAATTTCCATCGGTCACTCGCAACGGCCGCCACCCTCGCCCTTCTCACGGCGGGATGCTCGTCGACCGACGCCTCCTCGCCCCAGGCATCGGCCGGCATCGGCGGCCTGACGATCGACGCGGCGTTCTACCCGCTTCAGTTCGTCGCCGAACGCGTGGCGGGCGACTACGGGACGGTCACGACCCTCACTGCACCCGGCATCGAGCCGCACGATCTCGAACTCTCCCCCGCGACGGTCAGGTCCATGCAAAGCGCCGACGTTGTGCTCTACGTGGGTGGCTTGCAGCCTGCAGTAGAGGACGCGATCAAGGCGACGGGGGTCGCGTCCTTCGATGCCGCGGACACCATCCCCCTGGTGGCGCGCCAGACGGGCGAGTTGTCCTTCGACCCCCACTTTTGGCTCGACCCCGCCCTGGTGGCCGACTACGCGCTGGCCGTGGGCGACCAATTCGCGCAACTCGACCCCTCCCACGCCGCCGCCTACACGACAAACGCCGCGGCCCTTTCCGATCAGCTCAACGCCCTAGACGGCGACTTCAAGACCGGACTCACCACGTGCAAGCGACACGACATCATCACGACCCATGCAGCCTTCGGCTACCTCGCCGACGCCTACGGGCTTCGCCAAGAGGGCCTCGCAGGAATCGACCCGGAGGCGGAACCTTCGCCCGCACGCCTGCGCGAGATCAAGGACATCATCGCTCGAACAGGCGCGACCACCATCTTCACCGAAACTCTTGTCAGCAGCAGGGTTGCACGGGCGCTTGCGGACGACGCGGGCGTCGCGACGGCGGTGCTCGACCCGATCGAATCTGTGGCCGGTGGCGCAGACTACGTCAGTGTGATGACGCACAACCTCGAAGCGCTAAGGACCGCCCTTGACTGCCGCTAGTTCACATACGCCGCACGATGCGCCACCCCTTGCGCTCGACGCAAGAGACATCCGCGTGTCCCTTCAAGGCACCGAGATCCTGCACGGAGTATCAGTCGGCGCGGCGCCTGGCGAGGTGGTCGCGCTCATGGGCGGCAATGGCTCGGGCAAGTCCACCTTCGTACGCGCCATCGTCGGCGCCATTGCGCACGACGGCGGCACGATCGCGATGTTCGGCGAGGATGCGACACCGAATTCACGCAGGCGCATCGGATACGTGCCCCAACGCGTGAGCGCGGCTGGTGGAGTGTCCGCGACGGCTCAAGAGGTGGTCGCGTCGGGGCTGCTTGGCCAGCGCGCGTTGCGCCCGCCCAGAGACACCGCCGCGCGCGTGCGGGAAGCCCTGAGCGCCTTGAGCGTGGAGGACCTTGCCAAGGACGACGTCAGCCGATTGTCTGGCGGGCAACAGCAGAGGATCCTCATTGCCCGCGCGTTGGTGCGGAACCCCGAACTCCTCATTCTCGATGAGCCGATGGCGGGAGTGGACCTCCACTCCCAAGTCGCACTCGCTCACGCGCTCGGCCACCTCAAGGAACACGGCGTCGCGATCCTGATCGTGGTCCATGAACTAGGCGCCCTCACCCGGCTCATCGACAGGGCCGTCGTTCTTGAGCACGGTTGCGTCACCCACATGGGCGAGCCCCCTCACGACCTCGGCGTCCACGCGCTCCCAGGCCACGACCACGAACACGCTCACGAAGACCCCCAGCCAGCGGCGCGCAGCACTCTCGGATTGAAGGGCCCCCGATGAGCATTCTGACCGACCCCTTGGTCCAACGCATGCTCTTGGTCGGCCTTCTGGTGGGAATGGCCGCACCCATCGTCGGCACCTATTTGGTTCAGCGGCGCATGGCGCTCCTTGGCGACGGGGTGGGCCACGTGGCCCTCGCAGGTGTCGCCGCCGGCTGGCTCGCGGGCTCGGCGGCGGGCTTTGCTCAGCGCGACGCGCTCGCGATTCCAGGCGCCGTGATCTTCGCCATCGCAGGTGCGGTCATCATCGAACGCATGCGATCTAGGGGCGAGGCCGCGGATGTCGTCATGGCGATCTTGTTTTACGGAGGCATTGCGACAGGAGTGCTTCTCATTGGCATGGCGGGCGGCTCCAACGCGAACCTGCTTGGCTACCTTTTTGGATCGATCTCCACCGTCACCTGGACTGATGTGTGGATCACCGCGGGCCTCGCGCTCGCGATCGTCGCGATTGGCCTTGGGTTCAAGTCCGCGTTATTTGCGGTGACCCACGACCAAGAGTTTGCGCGCTCGACGGGCCTTCCTGTCGGGGTACTCAACCTCGTCGTCGCGGTGCTCGCTGCCGTGACGATCACGGTCGCCATGCGAGTCGTCGGCGTCCTACTCGTCAGCGCGCTCATGATTCTCCCTGTGGCGATCGCTCAACATCTCACGCGATCGTTCTCGCGCACCATGTACCTCGCGATGGGGATCGGCGCGGTGCTGACTCTCGCAGGCGTCTCGATTACCCTCACCCAGAACCTGCAACCAGGCGCGCTGATTGTGGTCCTCGGCGTCCTCGCGTACATCGCCACCACCGCCGTCACCGGCCTCTTGCGACGCGGGAGGCTGGCACTGTGATTGACGAACCGAAAACCCGGATGACAAAGCAGCGTGCGGCGATAGTGGAGTTGTTGGCCAAGGGCGGTTTTAGGTCGGCTCAGGACTGGCATGATCTCTTGCGCCACGATGGATCCGCCATCGGTCTCGCCACTGTCTATCGCGCCCTCCAAGCCCTCGCCGAGGCGGGCGATGTGGATTCCGTCCTTACCGATACGGGCGAGACGCTATATCGCCGATGCGACGGGGCCACCAGTCACCACCACCACTTGCGCTGCAGGGAGTGCGGCGCCGCCGAAGACGTGGACATCCCCACCTTCGAGGCGTGGGCGACAGAGGTCGCCGCCAAGCACGGCTACGCCCGCATCGAGCACACGGTAGAACTCACCGGCGTGTGCAAAGAGTGCGCACAAAGGAGCCGATGAGTGGCGGGGGTGCCTGGTTTCGTCGAGAACCTCGGCTGGTGGGCCGTCTTCATTTTCCTCATCGGCGTGGTGTTCACACGCGCACAAGGAACGTATTGGTTGGGACGCTGGGCTCGCAAAGGCGCCGAGGCGACTACAACATCGGCCCATCCTCGCGCCGCATCGTTGGCGCGGAAGCTCTCGGGCCCTGGCGCAGAGCACGCGCGCCGATACCTCGAGCGGTGGGGCTTCGTCGGCATTCCGGCCTCGTTCCTCACCGTGGGATTCCAGACGATGGTCAACGCGTGCGCGGGCTTCATTCGCATGAGGTGGGACCTCTACACAGTCGCCATGATTCCAGGTTGCATTGCGTGGGCCGCGATCTACACGCTCGTGACGTTTTCGCTCGTGGAAGCGTGGACGCGCTCGCCCGTGCTACTCGTGGTCGGCGTCGCGACGGTCACAGGCTTGATCGCCGCGGCTTTCGCAATCACCCGGCGGCGCCGAAGCGCCGGTTCCGCCGTGCATACTCCTCGATAGCAGCCCACAGGTGAGTCCTGTTCACATCGGGCCAGAGGACGTCGCTGAAAACGTACTCCGCGTAGGCCGCTTGCCACGGCAAGAAGTTGCTCGAACGCTGCTCGCCGCTTGAGCGCCAAAATAGGTCGACATCAGGCATGTCGGGCTCGTCCATGTGCGCCGCGAGCGTCTTCTCGGTGATCTTGGCCGGGTCCAACTGTCCCGCCGCCACCTTGAGCGCGATGGCCTTGGCCGCATCGGCGATCTCGGCACGCCCGCCGTAGTTGACGCACATCGTGAGAGTCACGACTTTGTTATCTCGCGTCATTTCCTCGGCGCTCTCGAGCTCGTCGATGACGGACTTCCACAACTTGGGACGACGCCCGGCCCAGCGCACCCTGACGCCCCACGCGTGCATCTCATCGCGGCGGCGCCTGATGACGTCGCGGTTGAATCCCATGAGGAAGCGCACCTCGTCAGGGCTTCGCTTCCAATTCTCGGTGCTGAACGCATACGCGCTCACATGGGTCACGCCCACCTCGATGGCCCCGGCGACCACGTCGAGCAGCGCGGCCTCTCCCCTGGTGTGACCCTCGGTACGGGGAAGACCTCGCTGCTTGGCCCAGCGGCCATTGCCGTCCATCACGATCGCGACATGGCGGGGCACAGCCGACGAACTGAGCACGGGCGGCGTCGCGCCGGAGGCGTGTTGAGGCGGTCGCACTGGCGTCACGTCAACACCCTACTTGGCCGCGGTACTGGCCGTCCTCACACGCCCCGCCCTCACACGCCCCGCCCTCACACGCCCCGCCGTCAGACGCCCCGCCCTCACACCCCGCGATCGACGTGGCCCAATGACCGCACCTTGCGTTCCAAATGGAATTGCGCGTACGCGGCCACCAATCCGGCGGCCTCTCGCCGATGCCTGGCGTCGGACACGTCCGCGGTCTGCCAGTCGCCAGTGAGCAGCGCTGCGAGGAGCGAGAAGGTCTCGGGTGCGGGCGCCGCGGATCCAGGCTCCCTGCAGTTCTCGCATGTCGCACCACCTCCGGACACCGCGAACGCCCTGTGGGGCCCCGGTACCCCGCACGTCGCGCACACATCGAAGCTGGGCGAGTATCCCGCAATGGCGAGTGAACGCAACAAGAACGAGTCCAAGAGGAGACCCGCTTCGTGCTCCCGCCTACTGAGTGCGCCAAGCGCGCCGTGCAGCAACCGGTAGTTCTCCCTCGCGGGCTCCTTTTCTTGAGCGACGATCGTGTCCGTGGTCTCGACCATCGCCGTGGCTGCGGTGAAGAGGCCGTAATCCTCGGCGATGCGCCTTGCATACGGCTCGCGCATCTCGACCTGGCTCACGATGTCGAGGTTGCGTCCCTCGTACAGCAGGACATCCGCGAGCATGAAGGGCTCCATGCGCGCGCCAATCCTGCTGGTAGTCCGCCGCACCCCCTTAGCCACGGCTCTGACCTTGCCGTGGTCGCGCGTGAGCATCGTGACGATGCGGTCGGCCTCACCCAGCTTGTGGGTGCGAAGCACGATCGCGTGGTCGCGGTAGAGGGGCACGGCTCATTGTCCCCCTCGGCCGGGACTGCAAAACGGCCCCGCGCCGAGGCGGACGCTACAGCAGCAGCCCGAGCGACCGGCTGTCGTCCTCGCTCCACCCCAGACGCTCATAGAAAGTGGCCACTCCCGCGTTGCTGCGGCGCACCTGCAGGTTCACCTTGGGGCAGCCGAGCGCTTCCAACTCGGAGACGGCGTGGTTGACGAGAGCGGTCGCCGCGCCTTCGCCCCTGCGACCGGGTACCACTGCGAGGTGGTAGAGCCAGCCCCTCACTCCGTCGTAGCCGGCCATCAAGGCGCCGATCACGGTATCGTCCTCCGCTACCCAAAAAAGGTCCGGATCCCTGGAGATCTTCCGCTCGATCATTCGTCGAGGCTCATTGCGCGGTGGATCGTCGGGGAATGCCTGCTCCCACAACGCAACCACCGCGTCGGCGTCGTTCATCGTGAATCGCCGAATTCGGACCGCCACGAGGCCCCCGTGAGCGGAGCCGCTCAACCTAGGCCCTTCCCTCGCGGTTGACGGCCGAAATGATCGCCTTGAGTGTCGCCGTGGTGATCGAGGGGTCGATGCCGACGCCCCACAGGATGTCGTCGCCGATCTGGCACTCGACGTAGGCTGCGGCCTTGGAGTCTCCGCCCGATGTCAGCGCGTGCTCCGTGTAGTCGAGCACCTCGACCTTCACGCCCCTGGTTCCAAGCGCCGCCGCAAATGCGTCAACGGGTCCGTTCCCGGAGCCTTCGATGGTCACGGGCGTCCCACCGTCCACGAGGTCCGCCGCGAGGGTGTCCGGCCCGGCATCGGACGATGTCGCCCTCGTGCCCTGGAGCGCGAAGCGGCCCCATGTGCGCTCCAGATCCGTCGCGGGCAGGTATTCGTCCTCGAAAATGCGCCAGATATCTGCCGCGCTCATCTCGGCGCCCGAGGCGTCGGCCTCACGCTGGACCACGCGCGAGAACTCGATCTGCAGGCGCCTGGGGAGGTCCAGGTGATGCTCGGCCTTGAGCAGGTACGCCACGCCGCCTTTGCCTGATTGCGAGTTGACGCGAATGACGGCCTCGTACGAGCGGCCCACGTCGCGCGGGTCGATCGGGAGGTAGGGAACGCCCCACACCAGGTCGTCGACAGAGACGCCCTGCTTGGCCGCATCCGCGTCCATGCGTTCGAGGCCCTTCTTGATGGCGTCCTGGTGCGAGCCGCTGAAGGCCGTGAACACCAGGTCGCCTCCCCACGGGTGGCGGGGGTGAACGTCCAACTGGGTGCAGTACTCGACGATGCGGCGAATGCCGTCGATGTCAGAGAAGTCGATGTGCGGATCGACGCCCTGGCTAAACAGGTTCATTCCGAGCGTCACCAGGTCGACGTTTCCCGTGCGCTCGCCGTTGCCGAACAGGCAGCCCTCGATGCGATCGGCTCCGGCCATATAGCCGAGCTCTGCAGCGGCGACGGCCGTGCCGCGATCGTTGTGCGGGTGCACGCTCACCAAAATGGTGTCGCGCCTCGAGACGTGCCGCTGGAACCACTCGATGCGATCCGCGTAGATGTTCGGTGTCGCCATCTCGACTGTGGAGGGCAG
>JAYTGI010000309.1:0-3999 GCA_043733605.1 Demequina sp.
TCGACCTGGACCGTGGCATGGGCGACGCCGTACTCGCGTAGCACGCGTTGGGCGGCCCGCACGACGTTGGCCGTATGAGTCGTCTCGCTCACCAAGTGCACGCCCGCCACGTCCATGCCCGACGTGAGGGTCCACACGTGAACGTCGTGCAAGTCGGTCACGGAAGACGAGCTGCCCAATTCGGAGGTGAGTTGGTCGACATCGATCGATGGGGGAGCGGCCTGCCCCACGACGCGCAGCGCCACGCCCGCAAGGCGAAAGGCGCGCGGCACGATAAACGCGGCGAGCGCGAGGGCAACGACGGCGTCCGCGAGCATTGGCAGGGCGTCCACCTCGACCGGGTGGCGCAAGCGGCCGATGCCCTCGACGCCCACGAAGGAAATCACGAGTGCAAGCACCCAAGCGAGCGTGCGCCGGTGCTTGCCCCCGGCCGAGGTGGAGGACGTGTGAAGTTGTGGGGCGATGATCAGGCGCGGCTGTCGGGGCGCTCGGAGAGGTAGTGCTCGGCGGCGACATCGAGCAGAAGGCGAATGTGAGCATCGGCCAATTGGTACCAAATCTCGCGCCCGCGTCTCTCCGAGCGAACCACGCCGGCCGCGCGTAGTTTGGCGAGTTGGTTGCTCGTGTCGGACTCTCCCGAGCCCGCGGTGGCGTCGATGCCGGATACGCACATGGGGCCGCCTTCGACGAGCGTGTAGACGATGCGAAGGCGCGACGGGTCAGCCAGGAGCGCGAAGGGCGCTGCGAATCGGATGTCGAGCGCGTGCGGTTGCGGCCACATGATGCGCGAGGGCGAGACGCCTCGCTGCTGAAGCTGAGACGGCTGGCTCCTCACGTGTGCCTGGCCTGCGATACTCGGGGCATGGATCTGCCACTGATAGGCACCGTCGACCTCACACCCTCCGGACTCTTTCTCGTGTTCGCCGTGCTCGTGGTTGTCGGTTATCTCACCTGGCAGATCCGCGGTTCTAGACGGGTGGCGGCCGGCGCAAAGAATTCCGAGGACGCTGTTGTGGAGGGGGCTCACGTGGAGGGAGTTCCAGTCGAGACTCCCCAGGGCGACGACGAGTCGCACGTACGTTAGCGTCCCGAGGTCTCCCACAGCGCTCCAGTGCGCGGGCAGTCCCAGCTCGACATGCGCGCGTCTGATGCTCCGCTACACGCCCATCTGGGCGAACAGCGTGGCGCGGTTCGCGTTGATCGCGGCGCGATGACCCGCCACCCAATCGCCGTGAAAGCCTCTGGGCACGATTTCGATGAGCTGCACGGTGGCGCTCCACAGGCGGTACAGCGTGAGACGCACATCCGCCAATCCGTCGAGACCGGTGGGAGTCGAGGCGCTCTCCCCACGGGGGACGTCGTCGCCAGTGCGCTGATATCCCCTAAGCAGCGCTTCCTCAACCCGTCCGGTAGTCATCGACTGCGCTCCGCATAAGTCTTGAAGAGGGTCGCCGAACAGGGCTCGCTCGAAGTCGACCACCCCGTGAACATGACCGGTCGCGGGATCCAGCAGGACGTTGCCTCGCCAGAGATCATTGTGCACAAGCGTGGGTCTGGTCACGGCAGCCAGCGCGTGTGCGCTCCCGGCGAGGGCATCGATCAGGCGGTCTGGTTCGACGTCGATGCCCCATTGATCGGCATCGGCGATCGTCGCGTCGACAAGGATGGTGAAGAACGCGGGCCAAGAGGGCGCACTCAGTGCAAAGTCGTGCGCCGGATAGCCAAACACTTCGCCCTCCGTGGTCTGAATTGTGGCCATGATGGACCCGACCTGCTCCCAGGCGTGAGTGTTCGCCTCCGCGGTCATGTGGTCCGCAACTGTGTCCCAAGGTGTGCCTTGCACATGCTCCATGACGACCACGTCCACGTCGGCAACGTTGCGCGTGAAGTCGCTGAGGAGCACCAGCGGGCTTGGTACGCCTTCCACGCCCGCGAGAAGTGTCAACATGTCGCGCTCGGTTGTGAGCATGTCGCGCTCGTACGTGAGGAGTCGGGTGCGGTCCGGCGGGACGGCTTCGGGCACGGACGTCTTTGTGACCACAGTGGTTCCGTCCGCGAGGTCGGCTGACTGGACGGAGCTAAATGTCCCCCCAGACAATATGCGGTGGCTCGTGACCTTCCCGAGTGGCGCAAGAACCCTCTCAAGCTCCGGGCCGGTCAAAGGTCTCTGGGTGGGCAACATCATCGCCTCATCGCTCGCCATGACCAGAGGCTACGCCCGCGCGCCATGCACACGATCTGTGCTATTGGCCGATCGCCGAGTCGTCCGGCTCGATGCCAAGCTCGGCCAGGAGCGCGCGCACCCTGAACTCGATCTGATCGCGCACGTTGCTCGTCGCATCGAGGCCGTCGAGCCCTGCGGGCACGTCAAAGCTCCAGTCCTCGTAGCGAGTGCCCTGGTGGCACGGGCACGGGCACGTGTCGCCGCAGCCCATCGCTGCCACCACGTCGGCCGTGCGAACGCGCTCATCGGTCCACGGCTTGGGGAATTCGCCGGTGATGTCGATGCCCTTCTTGGTCATGGCCTCGACGGCGGTCGGGCTGAGCGACTTTCCGGGCTCGGAACCTCCCGCACATGCGATCGCGCGGTCGCCCGCGAGCGCCTTGAACCAGCCGAGCGCCATCTGGGACGTGCCGCCGTTCTTGACACACACGAAGAGCGCTGCGGGCTTGTCTGCCTTGAGGGTAGGGGTTGGGTCTGTCATGAGTCCTATCCGTGGGTGAGGGCGTCGTCCAGTCGCTCGACGCGGGAGGTGAGTTCGCCGAGCAAACGAACACCACGCGCCGTGCAGATGGTGTCGGTGTGGTCGCTGCAACGATCGGGTTCTCCCAGGCAAGGGTGAGGTACGTGCGCGGGCCGTCGCCATCGGAGCGGCGCCTCCGGATCGCGCCCGCTCGTCCCAACGCCCCGAGGTGGTGGGCCGGCAGATTCGACGACCGGCCCGTCCTGGCGGCCAACTCGGTAGGGGGTAGATATCCAAGTGCGAGTGCGTCGACCATCATGAGCCTGTGGGGCTCAGCCAGGGCCGCATGCACCTTCTCGCGGGATATCTCCATCAAGGCTGAGGCAAATATCACGCAGAGCTCGGAGAGTCGCCAGCGCCGTGAGAGTGCCCAGCGCTCGGAGTCTGCGGAGCGTCCAGCGAGCGTGGCGCCCGTCGACGCAGGAGAGTCACGGTCACCGCCACGAGAGGGACGCCGATAAGGGCCTGGAGTCCGGCGCTGAGGAGCCAATCTTCGATCGACGCTCCGATGCCAGCGAGTCCCAGCGTTACCCGCACGGCGGCGGAAAGGATGAGGAGTGCTCCGAGCGGCCCCGTCGCCCACGCGATCCGTACATCCCGCGCGCGGCGGCTCGGCCGATCTGTGAACGCTTCCGGACGGGCGCCCGTGTAGCGGCGGCTCCACACCTGAAGGCTCGAGAGTTCGCCTATGTACTTCCAACCCGCATCCTCGTATGTCGCGCGATAGGAGTCGTCCGGCTTTTGTTGAGGGTCCACGACGTAGCGAACGGCGACCGGCTTAGCCTCCTGAAGGTGCATGCGAATGGCGCTCATGTCGTCGAGCTGCCGTGGCTCCCACCCCTGCGCGGCCTGACGCTCAAGCCAGTCCTCAAGCCTCGCGGGCGTGGGGTGAGTGAAGGCGGCGAACCAAGCGGTGCGGCGGGTCATGCGATTCCCCTTCCGTAAGCGTGGAGACGCTCGATGCGGCGAGTCTGCTCAGCAAGCGCCCTGACACCTCGATCGGTGAGCACGTAGTAGTGCCGGCGTTCCTCGGTGCGTGTGCGGTCGATCCATCCGGCGCGCTCGAGTTTCTTGAGGCTCGAGTACATGGTGCCTGCACCGATCTGCACGTAGCCCGCGGTGAAGTCGGCAACGTGCTGGATGATGCCGTATCCGTGCCTCTCCTGGCGCAGTGACAGCAAGAGGCAGTACATCGTCTCGCTGAGTTCTTCCCTGAGGTCCGTCATGCGGATACTATATCACGGTGCGATATATA
>JAYTGI010000310.1:0-10579 GCA_043733605.1 Demequina sp.
GGAGTCGAGACCGACGAACAACTCGCATCCCTGCAAGAACTCGGTTGCGCAACCGGCCAGGGCTACCTGTTCATGCCCGCCGTCACGGGCGACGTCGCCCCAGACCTGCTGGGACGCTCCCTCAGCCCCGAAGGCCCCAACTGAACCCCTTAACGGACCAGTGGAGTTCATCCAGGTGGACGTTGTCGCGGAGCACCTAGGTGCGTCCCTGACGAAACGGCGTTCCCGATGCAAGCGACTCGTCGGTCCTCTTGACGACACCGCAACACGGGCAACGTCTGCAGGCTCATCCTCAGCGAGTCCGCGACGTCACGAATCATCGCCATTGTGCTCGGTGCGGGGAAATGGTGAACAGTGGCTAGTCTGATCACAGCAAGCCGGTCATAGATGACGATGGGGGGAGGCTGCTGATGGTGATGCCTTTAGGTCGCGCCTTGTCCGCGCATGTGGATAGCTCGCCAGGATCCCATTTTGGACGTGGGGTGACCGGACTGCCCGGACCCATCTGGTCGATGATGGCGTGGTACATCCTGATCGCAAGCCTGATGTTGGCCAGCCTCGTCAGTTCCGCGTTTTCACCAAACGATGTCAACGACCAGGGACTGATCGTGTTCCGTTTCGCGTACTGCATTGCGGGTGTGGTCGCACTGGGATGGATGGGGACCCGGACCCCTGGCTGGGTCTTGCGTCTGCTTCTCGATCTCAACGTGGCCGTGACATGCCTGACCGCGGCCTCCAAAGATTCAGTGTCGACGGCCGCCGTACCTCTCACCACACTCATGTTCGCCGCCATGTACGCGGCCACGTGGTTTCGCCAGCGCGAGATGGTGGCGCATCTGGCGCTGCTCACGGCGCTGTCGGCCGCCGCCGTGTTCGTTGGCAGCAATGGTCCGAACTTGCGCGTGCTGTGGGCCGTCATCCTAGTGCTGTGCTGGGGCCTGGGCCTCTTCGTCAACGCACTCGTGCGCGACCTCAACCGGCGCGTGATGTCCGACCCTTTGACGGGCCTACTCAATCGCGCAGGACTCGGTCTTGTGGCGGCCAACCTTTCGGGCTCCCGGGCTCAGATGTTGCCCCGATCCGTGGCGGTCCTCGACTTCGAAGGCTTCAAAGCGTACAACGACCGGAACGGGCACCAAGCAGGAGACGAGATTCTTCGTGAGGCGGGCGCGGCTCTGCGTTCGCAACTTCGACCGAATGATACGCCCGCCCGAACCGGCGGTGACGAGTTCGTGGTCCTGCTGCCGTTCACAACCGTCGATGACGCGAGGACGGTCATCGCGCGGGTGGTCGCCTCCCTACCGGTCGGTTGCTCCTTTGGCCTCGCGGATTGGCCCGCAGGGTCGACCTTTGAGGAGGCTATGCACGCCGCGGATCACAAGATGTACGTGAACAAGAGGCGCAACGAGGCGTAGCCGAACCGCAGGCCCAGCCCAAACGTGGCGAATGTTCCCTTTTGTGGCCATACGACTTCGCGCTCCCCTAGCCTTGCGTCATGTCCTCATACCAGCTGATCAGAGCGCTGGCCCTGTCCTGTCATCCCATCCCATCGGTGGCGGTCACGGGAGTCAGTGCCGGGCTAGCAGCGCTCGCCGGCCTCCCCCTCGACCGCGGGGCTCTTGTGACCGGGGCGGTCTTCGCCGGCCAGCTGTCGATTGGCTGGTCAAACGACTACCTCGACGCAGACAGGGACAGGGCCGTGCGTCGGTCCGACAAGCCGCTCGCGACCGGTGCAATGAGGCCTCGCGCCGTCGGCATCGCGGCCGTCGTCGCTCTTGCGTTGACCGTGGCGTTGTCTGCAGCACTTGGCTGGCCAGGCGGCGCTGCTGCACTGGTGACCGTGGTGGCCGCCTGGGCCTACAATCTGGGCCTCAAGGCAACGGCGCTCTCTTGGCTGCCGTACGCCATCGCCTTCGGGTTGGCTCCCGCGGTCGTGACCCTGTCGGATTCCACGCCACGGTGGCCACACGCCTGGTTGCTGACCGCATGTGCGCTGCTGGGCGTGGCCGCCCATCTGGCCAACGTACTTGCCGACTTAGGCGATGACGTCGCAACAGGGATCCGCGGGTTTCCACACCGGATCGGAGCCAGGGCCACCGCACTGACCGCAGCTGCGCTCTTGTTGACCGCTTCCGCGACAATTCTCGTCGGTCCGGCCAGCCAAGCTGGCGCCTGGCGCTGGGGCCTGTTCGCCGCAACGGTGCTGGTGGCTGGAGCTTCTGCCCGGTTCGCCTACCGCAATCCGTCTTCGCGGAGGTTTTTCGGGGCGATCATCCTGATCGCAGCGCTCGACCTGGTGTCCTTCGCGTTTTCGGGCGTTCACCTCTGAGCCGAGCCGAGCCGAGCCGAGATTGGCGCCTCGCCGGAAGACGCTGGCAGCCGCGGTCTGCGGCGCACACGAAAAGGGTCCCCCACCGGCGAGCCTGCCCATCAGGGGAATACCTCGCACCTGCCGCCTTGTTTCCTAAAAGCGTGTACCGGCGCAATGGCCAGCCAGACGGGAGCGTTACCGTGAGCGAGAGTACCGACGACCATGCTGGCGTGTTGCCACCAAGTAGCCCCTTGGGGTCGGAGGACTCCCTGCGCGCAGTGCGCTCCGAGGATGGCAAGGCGCCGCGGGTGTTGGTGCTGGGCGCCACCGGCTACATCGGGGGCCGTTTGGTGCCGCGGCTGCTCGCGGGCGGCTACCGCGTACGCACCCTGACGCGTTCCGGCACACGCATTGCCGCGCTCCCTTGGGCCGGCGATGTCGACGTGGTCGAAGGCGATGCTGCGGACACAGAGGCGATGGATAGAGCGATGGCCGACGTCGACATCGTGTACTTCCTGGTGCATTCGATGACGAGCGGACGCGACTATGGGAGTCTCGATCGCGCCATCGCTATCAACGTGGCCAAGAGCGCAGCCGCACACAAGGTGGGACGCATCATCTACCTGGGCGGGCTCCACCCTGACGGAGATGTGCTCTCTGCTCACCTAGCTTCACGCAAGGAGGTGGGCGACATCCTCTTGGCATCGGCCGTGCCCACCCTCATTTTCCAAGCCGGGGTGGTCATCGGTTCGGGATCCGCGTCGTTCGAGATGATTCGTCACCTCACCGAGGTCTTGCCGTACATGCCCGCGCCCAAGTGGGTGCGCAACTTCATCCAACCGATCGCGGTACGTGATGTCATTTACTACCTGTTGGTCGCTGCACGTCTCGACGACGTCCCCAACGGGGCGTTCGACATCGGCGGACCTGACGTCATGCGCTACTCCGAGATGATGAACGGATACGCGGCCGAGGCGGGGCTTCCAAGGCGCCGGATCACAGCATTGCCCGTCCTCACGCCGGGGCTCGCCTCGCACTGGGTGGGGCTGGTCACTCCGGTGCCACGTCGTCTTGCACGGCCCCTCGTGGAGTCGTTGCTTCACTCGTGCGTGGTGAAAGACGATGCGATCAATGGCGTCATACCGCCACCTCCCGAGGGCCTTCTTGGGTACAGCGACGCGCTGCGCCTGGCTCTGGGCCGCATCGAGATCGATCAGGTGGAGACCAGCTGGGTCGACGCCCGCGTCACTGGTGCGCCCAGCGACCCCATGCCGAGCGACCCCGAGTGGGCGGGCAGGATCGTCTTCAAGGATCTTCGCAAGAAGTCCACCTCCGCGGACGCCGCTACGGTCTGGAGGGTAATCTCTCAGATCGGCGGTGCCACCGGGTGGTATTCGGCATCGGTGCTGTGGGCGACGCGCGGCCTGATCGACAGGCTCGCCGGCGGGGTGGGCATCACGCGCGGGCGCCGCACGCTTAAGCAACTGACCGTGGGCGACGCGATCGACGTGTGGCGCGTCGAGCACATCGAGCCAGGGCAGCTGTTGCGCCTGCGAGCTGAGATGCGCGTTCCAGGAAGCGCATGGCTTGAGCTGGGTGTCACCGCCACCGAGAACGGTTCGGAGTACTGGCAGCGCGCCGTCTTCTTTCCACGCGGGTTGACAGGACGGCTCTACTGGTTGTCCATGCTGCCGTTCCACGGCCTGATCTTCAGCGGCATGGTGAATCGGATCGTGGCCGTTGCGGAAGGTGACGGAAGCGACGACGCGCCTGCGCACACCGATTCCAAGGATTCTAAGGATTCCAAGGACTCCGGTCGCTGACTCGAGCTGGCGAGACGGCGCTTCGCGCGGCGGAGCGTTCTGGGGAGTCGCGCGCGCGACCGCTTGGCACTCAGCGAGTGACCAAACTCACGTCAGCCCTTCGGCATTACGCCCGCAGTGAGGGGCGTGGAGTGCCTGCGCCAGATCCGCCAGCCGTCCGCTCTCTTGCGCCACACATCGCTGATCACAAAGGTGCCGCTACGATCCTCACCCATCACCGTGGCCCGCATATGCGCCCGATGGAGGATCGTCGCGCAGTCCCCATCGATGTCCACTACCTGCTCCTCGACTTGGTAGGAATGGACAACATAGTCGGGCAACATCGCGAGCCACTGATCGCGACGAACGAGGGCGGGTACGGGCTGAACCAGCACAAGCGCGTAATCGTGATCCAAGACATCCTCTGCGGAGACGACGTCCCTTTGCTCAATGCAACTTTGGAACTGCGACGCGCGTTCAAGAAGTTCACCTGTCATTTCAGCATCATCTCCGCTGCCCCAGATCGTGTCAATAGACGTCCAAGCGGGACCGGCGAGCACCGAGTGCGTGTCAGGAGCACGGCGACCGAACTCCGCCAAGTTCGCTCGAGGGATGCGTGAGGCGAATCTTTCCGGAGACACGGGCCGGAACCATCGACGCCCGTCACCGCCTCGCAGTCCCCAGCCGGCGCCTAAGACTCCTCTACCTGGGCCATCTCGGCTCGTGCGTCACCTTCAGCTTTCGAGCCGCCTCAGTGCGCGATCTGCTGGACGGCCGCGCCGAAAACCCACGGCACCCGTGCCGCCAGCGGGACTATCCGCGAGGCAAGGAGCGGCTGGCTCCGAGCCCAGAGCAAAGACGAGGTGATTATGCGATAGCGCCGCGATGCGGACAGCCAACGTCGCTTGTAGGCGCCGGGGTCATCGGCGACCACGCAATCAACGAGCGCGCGGGCGCACGCCAGCGCGACCGCGAGACCCTCGCCGGTCAGGGCATCGACGTATCCGGCGGCGTCCCCGACCAGCAGGACCCGTCCGGCCACCCGGGCCGACGTCCGCTGCCGCAGGGGGCCAGCACCCCTGACGGACGTGGCACCCGTCTGGGGCAGCCGGTCGCGCAGCGCAGGGAAGGCCGCCAGTTGCTGGTCGAACGGTGCCTGATCGCTCGATAGGACGGCGACGCCGACCAGTTGAGGGCCGATCGGCGTCACGTAGGCCTCCGACCGAGGCCCCCAGTGCACCTCGACCAGATCGGTCCACGGGGCGACGGCGAAGTGCTGACGGGTGCCCCACCTGGGTGCCGTCGCCGGGTCGGCGGGTCGCTGCAGGCCCAGCTGGCGGCGGATCGGGGAATGGAGCCCGTCGGCCGCGGCGAGATACCTCGCACGTCGGCCGTCGACGCTTACCCCATCTGCTTTGAGGCGTATGTCCACGGCGCGGGAGGTCACCACCTCCACGCCTGCGTCCTGGGCGGCTTCGAGCAGCAGTGCCTGCAGGGTGGTGCGGCGCACGCCCAGTCCGTGTCCGTGCCGGAAGCCCGCATCGACCGCGCGGTGGCCGTCGGTGTAGCGGATGCCACGGATCGTCTGACCCTGCGGGTGCAACCCGAGTTCGCTCAGCGCTTTGACGGCTCCTGGCATGAGGCCCTCGCCGCACGCCTTGTCAATGGGGCCCTGACGGGGTTCGAACACCACCGTGCGCAGACCGGCACGCGCTGCATACAAGGCTGTGGCCAGCCCTGCGGGTCCGGCTCCTGCAACGATGAGATCGGCTTCAGTCACTGGCCGCCACCTGCGTTTCGGGCGGGGTCGGCAGGGCGGTCGGCAGCGGGGTCGGCGGCTGCTTCTCCGCAAGCGCCCTCTCCAGCGCCGCGTTCTCGGCCGAGATCCGCACCCGCAACAACGCGGCGTTCACCACAGTGAAGCCCACCGCGGTGATCCACGAGGTGTGCACCAACGGCAGCGCGATGCCCTCGAGGACCACCGCGACGTAGTTCGGATGACGCAACCAGCGGTACGGCCCTCGGTCGACCAAAGGCAGCCCGGGAACCACGATGATGCGCGTGTTCCACCGGGGGCCGAGCGTGGTGATGCACCACCAGCGCAGGGCCTGGGCCAGGAGCGCCACGGCGAGCATCGGCCAGCCAAGCGCAGGGATGAACGCACGGTACTTGGCCTCGACCACGCAGGCAACGAGCAGCCCGATGTGCAAGACGACCATGAACGGGTAGTGCCCAAAGCCGTACTCACGCCCTCCGCGGGCCAGAGCCCAGGCGAGGTTGCGCTTGGCAACTACCAGTTCGGCCAGCCGCTCGATTCCGACGGCAAGGATCAGCACCACATAGAACGTCATCAGCCGCTCACCACTCCAGTAGGACAAGCTCGGAGCAGAAACCCGGGCCCATCGACGTCATCATCCCTGCAGCACCCGGGGTCAGGGAGCGCTGGTCTAGCGTGTCGCGCAGAATATGCAGCACCGAGGATGACGATAGGTTGCCGACCCGGTCCAGTGATCGCCACGTGAGCTCCAACGGGTCACCTGGAAGGCCCAACTCCGCCTCGATCGCCTCAATCACCTTGGGACCACCGGGGTGTGACACCCACGCCTCGACCTCATCGACCTGCAGCGAATGCGCCTCCAGCAACGATCGAATGTCCGCGCCGAGGGTCTGCTTCACGAGGACGGGCACCTGCGCGTCGAGCACGATCGTCAGTCCTCCAGCGCCCACATCCATCCCCAACGCGCTCTCGGTATCTGGGTAAAGGCGGCTGCGGGAGTCGATCACGCGCGGGCCTGGTTCTGGGCGGTTCGCGCCCACCCCCACTACGGCGGCAGCACCGTCGCCGAACAGGCCGCTGGCCACCAGGTTGGCTACCGATCGGTCGTCTCGCTGCACCGTCAGCGAGCAGAGCTCGACGGAGATCAGCGCGCCCACTTCGTTCGGATGACCGGTCAGGTAGTCGTGCAGGCGGGCGATCCCCGCAGCACCGGCCACGCACCCGAGCCCAAATAGCGGCACCCTCTTCACGTCGGGGCGCAAACCGACGAGCTGGCCGATGCGCCCCTCAATCGACGGGACGGCGATGCCTGTGACTGTGGTGGAGAAGACCACGTCGACGTCGGCCGCGGCAATACCTGCGCGTTCCAGCGCGCCGGTCAACGCCTCAGCGCCGAGCCGGACAGCGTGGGCGATGAACAGGTCGTTTGACTCTTTGAAGCCGGTGAGCGTGGCGTACTGCTCCAGCGGCAGGACAAGGTGGCGGTTGCTGACGCGCGAGTTGCGGTGCAGCCGCGCCAGCAGGGCCTCGTTGCCACCCGGTCCCAGGCACATCTCGGTAAAGGCCGAGGTGATGTCCGCTTGCGCATAGCGGTGTTGCGGCAAGACGGCGTGGACGCCAGCCAAGGTTGTCACGAGCCCAACTTTAGCCTCACGTCGCGCCAGGTCCTCGTCCTCGCTGGTGCAGTGCGGGCGCTGTCGCTGTCCTGTCAACCAACCCCCTCGCCAACCAGGCGCGGCAAGGAGTGGCGAGTAAGTCGTCGGCAACGTTCACCGGTTCCCAAACGGACCGGGCCAGGGGCCACTCGCTTCGACACCTTGAGACGACCAGCAGTTCAAACGCGACTATCCGAACCCGTCCACGGCAACGCTACGCGGGCCGATGAGCGATCCAGCGCATGAGAAAGGGCCCTCCACCAGCGTTTCCGCTGGTAGACGGCCCCTAAACGTCGGGCTGACAGGATTTGAACCTGCGACCCCTTGACCCCCAGTCAAGTGCGCTACCAAACTGCGCCACAGCCCGTCCAGCCTCTGGCGGTCACTTTCGTGCCGCTTTGAGGCCGTAGACGAGTTTACACAGTCGCGCGCTCGCCCGAGCACCACGATGACCGTCGCGCGTTGTCTAGGCGTTCAGCTTTGCGCGCACGGCCTTGCCCGAGAACGGCTGCTTGAAAAGCGGGGCCAACAGGCACACGTCAAACACGCCAACTGCCACAAAGACGACGCCCACCGCAGCGAGCGCAAGCCATCCCCCGCCAGCCAATGCGCCGGCAACAATCAGGGCGAGGCCCGCAACGACGCGCGTCGCGCGGCCGGCCGTTGAACTCATGAATGCTACGAATCCCATGGGAGGACTCCTTCCTTCATCCTCACCATACACCATATACCCCCAGGGGTATCTCGACAGGGGCAGGCTCCGAGCCGCAGACGTGCGGCCCCACGCTCGGCCTACTTGGACCGCTTGCCGCGCTTTTCGCGCACGCGCACCGAGATGTGAATGGGCGTCCCAGTGAACTCGAACGTCTCGCGCAGGCGACGCTCGATGAAGCGTCGGTATTGCGGGTCAAGAAAGCCCGAGGTAAACAGCACAAACTTGGGCGGCCTGGTCGCGGCCTGAGTCGCGAACAGGATCTTGGGCTGCTTGCCGCCGCGCACGGGGTGCGGGTGCTCGGCAACCAGCTCGCCAAGGAACGTGTTGAGCTTGCCCGTCGCGATGCGCCTGTCCCAGTTGCCAAGCGACACGTCCATCGCGCGCTTGAGGCGATTGGTGTGCCAGCCGGTGAGAGCGGACAGGTTGATTCGCGGCGCCCACGTGAGGTGCGTGAGGTCCTTCTCAAACGAGCGCTCAAACAGGAACCGCTCGTCCTCCCCCACCAGGTCCCACTTGTTGATCACCATGACGATGGCGCGGCCCGCGTCCACCACCTCGGACAGAATCCGCAGGTCCTGGTCCGACAGCGGCGTGGCGCCATCGAGGAGCACCAGCGCGAGCTCCGCGCGGTGAATCGCGGCGGAGGTGCGCAGGGACGCATAATAGTCGGCGCCCTTGGTCAGGTGCACCCGCCTGCGAATACCCGCGGTGTCGATGAACGTGTACAGCTCGCCCTCGACCTCGATGATCTCGTCGACCGGGTCGCGAGTGGTGCCTGCGACCTCATTGACCACTGCGCGCTGCGAGCCCGCGAGCCTGTTGAGCAGCGATGACTTGCCTACATTGGGGCGCCCCACGAGAGCGACGCGACGCATCGCGCCTTCGTCGTCCACCATCGGCAATTCCTTGGGCAACGCGGCGACGGCGACATCGAGCAGATCGCCGATGCCGCGGCCGTGCAGCGCCGACACGGGGTACGGCTCCCCTAGGCCAAGGTTCCACAACGCGGCCGCCTCGAGCTCGCCCTGCGGGCCGTCGACCTTGTTCGCGACCAGCACCACGGGCTTCTTGGTGCGACGCAGGAGCTTCATCACCTTCTCGTCGGTGGCGGTGGCACCCACCGTGGCGTCCACGACGAACAAGATGGCGTCCGCCATCTCCATCGCCACCTCGGCGCCCTGGGCCACCGACAGGTCGATTCCGGTGACGTTGTGTTCCCAGCCGCCGGTATCCATGAGGATGAAGTCGGTGCCTGCCCACTCCGCCGTGTATGTCACGCGGTCCCTTGTGACACCGGGAGTGTCCTCGACCACGGCGAGCCGCTTGCCGATGATGCGGTTGACAAGCGTGGACTTGCCGACGTTGGGGCGGCCAACGATCGCGAGAATCGGCAGGGCTGCGCGCTGTTCGATGACTTCACCGCCGAGCGCGGAAAGGTCGTCCTCACTGAGGTCGTACTCCTCGAGACCCGCGCGCAGCGCAGCCTCACGAATCGAGTCCAGGCTCTCTGCCGGGTCCGACGCGGACGGGAGTTCCAGTTCGAAGTCGTCTGTTTCGTCGCTCATGAAGAAGCCTCCTCGGCAAGCCGCACCACTGCTGACACGACCTCATCGATCGTGAGGTGAGTGGTGTCGATCTCGACCACGCCATCGGCGGCCGTATGAAAATTCACAACGGTGGAGTCCTTGTGGTCCCTGCCAAGGACCGCCTCGCGCACGGTGGCCGGGTCCGCCCCCTCGCCCGCCCTACGGGCGACCCGCACGTCCTCGTGAGCGGTGAGCAGTATGCGCACCTCGGCCTCGGGGGCAATGACGGAGGTGATGTCGCGGCCCTCTGCCACAATGCCCGCCCCTGTGCGGGATGCCGCGATGATGCGGCGCTGCATGTTGCCAAGCACGGCGCGCACTTCCAGATTGGTGGCCACATCGGAGACCACAAGCGAGATCGTGTCTGTGTGCAAGAGGCGCGACACGTCCTCGTCGTCCAAGATCACCGCGGGGTTTGCGGGGTCGAGTCGCATCTCGACGTTCATGGTGGACACCATCGCGTTCACGTCGCTGACATTCTTGAGATTGATGCCCTCGCGCAAACAGTGCAGCGCGGCCACGCGATACGTCGCACCCGTGTCGAAATACTCGAGTCCAAGGCGCGCGGCGACCGCGCGTGAAACGGTTGACTTGCCTGTTCCCGCAGGGCCGTCGATGGCGATAACGATGCTCATGATCCCGCAACCACCCAACCACCCTTTTCCAGGGCCTCAACGAGCTCGCTCGCGCTTTGCGGGAGCACCCACAGGGTGGTGAGACCCACCGGTTGACG
>JAYTGI010000311.1:0-3983 GCA_043733605.1 Demequina sp.
TCCGATTTGCTTCAAGTAACTGGACGATGAATGTACGTCTTGCGTCTGACATTACCGAGACGGGTACCGTCGGGCAGGTTCCGGCGGCGGCGGCGTGGACGACGTCGAGGCCGACGCAGCGCCTGGTTGGCCCGCGGGGGCGCGGTCTTCGGGTCCAGTCCGTTGCTGGCCCTGTGGACAACCGCCGCGCAGGTCGCCCCGATGCCACACTGGCAATGCAAAACCCCGGCCGTGTGATCGGCTCTGCTTCGGGAACTACCCGAGGAGAACTACAGGGACGGTTCCGGGGTGTTGACTCAAGTTTACGGGGGAGGTTCGCGATGGTCAAGGGCGCGGACTCTGTGGTGGATACGTTCGTCGGGCGGGCGAGATTAGCGGGCTATCTCGCAGCATGCGGAGGCGATGCGGGACGTGCCGCCGCGCTCTACCAATGGAATGCCGAGCTGACGGCAGCCGTTTGGGTTCCCTTGGGTCACGTCGAAGTGGCGTTGCGCAACACGATCGACCAGCGACTTGCGCTGCGGCACCGGCAGTTGGGCCGGACCGGGAATTGGGTCTTTGACGATGCTCGTGAATTGGGCCGCGACGCGCGGGGACGCGGGCACCACGCCTTTCCCTACTCGGACATTGAGGCCGCCCTCCGGCGCGTGCGTAGGAACTCGAAGCCACTCACCCCCGACCAGATCATCTCGGAGGTGTCATTTGGATTCTGGCATCAGATGGTCTCTGCCAAACAGATGAGAGTGTGGCCAGGGCTCGCGAGTGGGTTTCCATACGCTCCGAGTAGGGACCAGGCCCATGTCCGCACACTCGTGAGCGAGATCCGGGACTTGCGCAACCGCATGGGCCATCACCATCGGATCTGGACCCTTGACGTCGCCGCACGTCATGAGCGCATCCTCACCTTGGCGGGGTTCATGGACCCCGAGCTGCGGGTCTGGATCGAGGCTCGGTCGGCCGTGTTCGACGTACTTGCCCGGCGCCCGTAGTGGGGGCCGTTCGGCACGCGGGGGCGAGGCGGTAGCGTCGTGGGGAGTTGAGGGAGGGGGACCCACATGAGCGGCTTCGCCGTCATCGACCTGGAGACCACGGGCTTCGCGTACACACGCAATGACCGCATCTGCGAGGTCGCCGTCGTGCTCCTCGACGCCCGCGGCCAGCGCCAGGACGCCTGGACCACCCTCATCAATCCCCAAAGAGAATGCGCCGTCTGACAACGCAGGCGCACACCACATCCACCGGATCGACGCGCGCGCTCGCTTTGACGCCGATGCGCGCGTCGCGCCGCACAACAGCGCGTTCGACGTGTCGTTCCTGGTAGCGGATTATGCCCGCGCGTCAGTACTCGCAGACGACGCCGTCGCCGTCAGCGTCTCGGTACCAGCCGTATTCCGGGTCCACGCCTCTGACGTAGTTGCCGTATCCGGCGGCGACAGCGTTCTTGCAGGTTCCGAAGTCCGGATCCGACGCAGGTGCAGCTGCCGGTGCAGGCTCAGTGACAACGGGAGCGACAGGTGCGGGCTCCGCGACAACCGGAGCTGCAGGTGCAGGCTCAGGTACCGGGGCGGGTTCCGTCGTCGTGGGCGCCGGTGAAGGCGAAGGTGACGGTTCAGGAGAGGGCTCCTCCGACGGGGTCTCGCTCTCAACCGCGTTCGGTGTCGTGATCGTCTCGACGAAACCCGCTGGCTGCGTCGCCTCGGTGGAACCCTCGGTGTCTTCGCATCCGGCGAGCACGGTGGCAAACATCGGCAACGCGATAAGCATCGCCATGGCGCGCCGCCTCCCGGCCTTTACCGTCCGGTTGCCTGACCCGGCCTGCTTCTTGTCCTGCGTCTTCATGGTGTCCCCTGTTGGATTGTCACGCTGTTGATTCTTAGGCTCTGTGTGTCGCCCTAGTCCTTGCGTATCCCTAGTACTCGCAGACGATGCCGTCGCCGTCAGCGTCTCGGTACCAGCCGTATTCCGGGTCCACGCCTCTGACGTAGTTGCCGTATCCGGCGGGGATCGCGTATTTGCAGTACGTGAATTGGGGATCCAACGCGGGCGCGGGTGCCGGTGCCGGTTCGGCGGCGGGAACAACAACTGGCGCAGGCGCAGGCGCAGGCGCAGGCGCCGGGGCAGGCGCAGGCGCGGGTGTAGGCGCTGGCCCGCCCGTGTTGCTCGCGATGATGGGTTGGGTACCGAAGTCCGGTAGCGCCTGGCCCGGGCACGTGCCGAGCACCCTGACCATGGCGTCGAGCTCGGCCTGAGTGACCCACACGCTGTACTTGGTTTTCACGGCGACCTGCCGTGCGACGTAGGTGCACCTGTAGGACTTGTTGGAGGGCAGCCACGTCGCGGTGTCCCCGTCGCCCTTTTGGCGGTTTGCGCTGGCGTCTACCGGTTCCAAGTTCAGGGGGTCATTGGCGAACGCGACTCGCTGCGCGAATTCCCACGACCCCGCACCCTTTTGCCACGCATCGGACAGTGCGACCATGTGATCGATGTCGACTTCGCTCGCACCGCCGTACTCGAAGTGGATAGCGGTCCCGGTGTAGGGGTCCTGCAGATCGCCGGAGAGCACCTTGCACGAACCGCTCATGGTCTTGTTGGTGAGGCGCAGGTTCAGTTCGTCGTTGCGGGTGTCGCACCCATTGCGGTCGATGTCCACCCAGCCACTGCCGAACTGCTCGCGCGTGTATCCGGTCTTGGGGGCGCGTCCCTTGACCGTCAGCTCCAGGGCGGATGCCATCGCGGTGCCGTTGGCTTCGGATTCGCCTGCCGGAACGGCCGATGCGCTGGGTCTGGGCGTGGCGGAGGCCGAGGGGCTGGGCGACGTCCCCGCCGATGCGTCCTCAGAAGGGAGGGTGCTGGGGGTTTCCGATGCGACGACGACGGGGGCTTGCGCCTGTCGGTCTGCGTCGGGCGTAGCGGAGGGTGCTGCCGCCGCCATCACTCCCAGAGAGGCGATAAAGAACGGCACGGCGGCAACGGTTGCGAGCACCTTCTTCCAAGGCCGCTGGTCTTGCCTGAACCAGTAGAGCCAGACGCCGGGGACCACGAAGAGGCAGAGGCCCACGATGATCATTGGCCACGAGGTGAGCCACGGATGCGACGACACGAGCTGTCGTGTCGTGATGACGGGCCCGGACTGAGCGTGTGGGACGGACTTCGCGTGTGGGACGGACTTCGCGCGCGCGCCGGCAGGCTTTTGCGTATGAAAGTGCTCGGTCCACGAGGTGCCATCCCAGTAGCGCAACTCTGTGGGCGCGCTCGGGTCAGTTGGAAACCACCCCGCCCCAGCGTTGCTCATTGTTGTCCCTCAGACTCAGAGTGCTGCGTTCACGCTAGCGCGTGCGTATAGGCACGCCATAGGAACTGTGAGGTAGGGAACACCGATGGTGGGCTTCGCGGTCATCGACCAGGACGGCCGCCGCGATAATGCCTGGATCGCCCTGGTCAATCCGCGCCGGAACCGCGCCGACCTAGGTTGAAAATGCGCAACTGATGTGCTCGGCGGTCAGCGAATTTGTCGCGGCGTTCCACCAGAAGAGCCGATAGCAGCCGATGCCGATTGGCCCTGGTGTCTCATAGGTGTAATAGCCACTCCATGCCCCGCCGCCGAGTTCCCCGTCGCGGATCTGGTCGAGCGTCATCACGTGGGAAAACATGGTGGCTCCGTAGCGGCCCTCGTCGCCCACGGCGAAGTTCAGGTCCATACCATCCGGCGCTTGAGGTGCTGTCTCGCGAACGAGCTTTTCCATGTCGGCAGAGGCGAAGCATTCGACAGGGCCATAGGGGATTAGGTAGTCCACCGTCGCGCGTGCGTTGTTGATCGCAGCGCACACATCGGTGGCGCTCACTTTGGCACCCACATTCACGCCGTCGGGATAGTTCGAGGCCGGTGCCGGTGGGGGCGGCGGTGGCGGTGGCGGTGGCGGTGGTGGCGGCGTTGACGACGAGGCGGCCGCGGGCGTTTCTGCCTCAGCCTTGGCTTTGTCGGC
>JAYTGI010000312.1:0-3970 GCA_043733605.1 Demequina sp.
TCCCGCGCCAGCGCCGCACCCTGTCGACCACGACCTGTCCCTGACGGTCGGTGAGGGCACCTCGTTCGCCCTTGGCCTTGAGGGTTCGGGCCAGCGGCCTTCTACCATCCTGGCCGTCGTCAGACAGATCACGACCTCGGACAAGGGCACGATTGCGACGTCGGGAATCGACTTCCTCGTGGTCCAAGATGGAGTCATCAGGGGCATGATCTCGGGAGGCGGGGTTGGCCTTGCCCAGAATCTGGCGGGCGCCGTCTCCATCCCTCAGAGCCGGCTGTTGGCCGACCGCGTGTACTGCTCGGACGGACGACAAACCAGTCCCGACATCATCACCCCTGGCACATATGACGTGGTAGCTATCGGCAGGATCTTCTCCACCGCAGAGTCCGTGGCGCTGTCCCAAGCGCTCGGCGACACCATCAACACGATGTATCTCAACCCGAACAACCTGGCCGATTCGGCGGCGCTCTTCCTTCCCGGCATCTACAACTGCAAACAGGCCCGCGACTGGCGCTCCGCCCTGCGCGGGTGTCTCCCTGAGATCACCAACAACGCGGTGGTCGATGAGGCGGCGGGCACCGTGACGGTCGTCTACCGCACCAGGGGTCTCGTCGATGAGTTCTCCGCCGTGCTCGTGAGCGATCCCCTGACCGTCGAACTTGTCAGCAGCCAAGATGCTGAACCCATTGTCACGGTCGCCCAGCGATCCCCCAGTACGTTCGATCGGATCGACCGCTTCGCGGCAACCACGGAAGAGCGCGAAGTGGCGGCGGCGTGAGCTCCGGAGGGCTGCGCGATACTTTCGCGCTTCTCCTTCGCGAAAGCCACGACCGGCCGGCGACGCTGAGCGCCGACGCTGAACGTGCGATTCGACGTCGCATCACCGCGCGGTGGGCGGGTCGCATCGGCGCCCTCGTCGTCGTGGGCACCCTGGGGACCGCGGCGGTGGCGGGAGCGTCCGGCGGTGGCGGAGCCGACATCGCCACCAAAAGCGCCATTCCGACTCCCACCATCGGCTTCGCCGCGGCAACCTTTCCCCTCGCAGGCGGTCCCGAGTTTGTGCCAGCATCGTCCGGTGTGAAATGCGGGGACCCCGCACCTGCGCCGCACAGCGTCGAGCACGGCCTAAAACTTGAGGTGAAGCCAAGCGACTCGGCCGTCGTTGGCCCGCTGGGCGGAGGCGAAGTCGCTCTTCCTTCAGCGAAGGCGGTCCTGTCCCCCGTCACGAACGAGGTACTGGGCACGGTGTCTACGTCGGGAATCGCCATTCTCGTGGTGCAGGACGGAATCATCAAAGGCGTGTTCGACGGAGACGGCACTGAGCTAAAAATTGCCCTCTCGAGTGCGAAACCCGCTGACTGGCCAGGACTTCTGGTCACCGAGCGGACACATTGCTCCAACGGGAGTCGGTCGGAGCCCTCGGGAGTGGCCCCTGGGACCTACCAGCTCGTCGCGATCGGCAGCATCTTCTCAACCCCAGAATCGGTAGCGCTTTCCCAAGCCATGGGCTCCGCGCCTGACGTTCGTCTTCTCGACGCTGAGACCCAAACCGATCCCCACGCGGTCTATCGCCCGGGCTCGTATGACTGCCACCAACTCCTCACACATGGGTCAGTTGTGCGCGCGTGCCTACCGGATCTCACGGACAACGCCGTCGTGGACGCCAAGGCGGGAACTGTCTCGGTGCTCTACAAGACGAAGGGGCTTGTCGACGAGTACGCCACCGTGCTCGTGAGCGAACCTCTGACCGCGACCCTGGTGAGCAGCGCCACGCTAGCCCCTTCGAAGCGGGAGCGGTGGGCAGGCATCAGCCCGTTCGAGACTCTGGACAGCTTCACCTGTGGGGCGATCGGGTTGGGCCTTGCGGTGGGTGTCGACGCGAATTTCCACGTCGAGGCATCGCCCCAACCGGGCACGCTCAGCACGACGCAACTCGGCGGAACGTTCCCAGGTACCGTCTATGCCCCCGACGCGCCAGACGACTCCACGGTTGAACTCCTTCCAGGTGCGCGCCTTGTCTTCTTCAGGGACTACCAGCTTGTCAGTCCCCAAGGCAGGTCCTTCACGAATATCAGCACGGTCGTGGCGTGGGCCGACGTGACCGCCGCAGGTGCCACGACAACCGACCGCTATACGGGGCCACAGGCCACGATGTTCACGGTCGACTCTGCGACAGTGTGCCCCGGAGCCGAGTCGGAGGTCACCGGTAGCGGCCTACATACGGCGCTCGTGGGGCAGTGGGGCGTCAACCCCCCCGATGGCACCGTCAGCACGGTTGACTCGGCCACGGAAGGGGGTTGAGGTGAGGGTGAAGTGAGTTCCGGAAAGCTCCGCGACACTTTCGTGCTCCTTTTGCGCGAAAGCCACGCCCAACCGGCGGCGTTGAGCGCCCAAGCCGAGCAGACGATTCGACGACGCGTCGCGGCACGGTGGACGGGTCGCATCGGCACCCTGGTCGTCGTGGGAGCCCTGGGCACGGCGGCGGCGGGCGCGTACGGCGATTGGAGCGGCGGCGACAGCGCCATCAAGAGTCCCATCGCGACGCCCACCATCGGTCGCGCTGTCGCTACCTTTCCCGTAGCCGGCGGTCCCGAGTTCGTTTCTGCCGTAGCGGGACTGAAGTGCGGTGACCCTGTTCCCAAGCCCCACCCCAAAGATCACGATGTCGAGCTCACGCTGAAGGAGTCGACGATCTCGTACCAGGGCGGCACGCCTGCCACATCCGCCGACATACCCTCGGTGTCGGTGAACTTGTCGCAAACGCCCGATACGGAACATGGAATTCTCGCGAACTCGGCTTCCTCATTGATCGTTGCACGCGATGGCGTGGTGGTGGGAGTCATCCAGTACGGCGGTGTGGAAATGGGTTGGAATACGCCCGGCGGCATGCGGTCCGACGGCGATCGCAACTCGGTGTCTGTCGTCGCCCCGTGGATACACTGCCCCGGCGAAGATCGGTCGCATTACTCCGGGATCGAGCCAGGGACGTATGACGTCATGGGAATCACGCGCGTTTTTTCGACTCCCGAATCGGTCGCAATCCAGCAGACGCTTGGCCTTGCCGGTAGCGGGTGGAACCTCGATCCGGACGCCCTTGACCCGCAAGGGATCTACCTCCCCGGCTCCTACGACTGCGCCCAAACCCTCGCGCAGCAGTCTCCCGCCCGCGGGTGCCTCCCCGACTTCAGCCCCGGTGCCTTGTACAACGCGTCAGACTCGACGGTGACGATGCTTTACGACACCGAGGGACTCGTCGAGGAGTTCAGCGCCGTGCTCGTGAGCGAGCCGCTCACCGTCACGGTCCCCGGCGAGGACGACATCCCCGGGATGCAAAACTACGACTCAGGTTCGCAGAGCACGTTTGATTCGATCGACCAGTTCACCTGTGGCGCGAGCGCAAGCTATGTCGCCCTGGGCAAGGGGCCGAACGGTGACATGTGGACGTCGTTGGAAGGGCGGAGCGTGGACCAGGTGGGCAAAGGTAGTCCCTTCGACGCCCTCGTCTTCGCGGCGCGAGCCCCCGACGGTTCTCGCGTCGAACTCCTCCCTGGCGCGCGCCTCGTCTACCTTCAAAACTCCCAAGTGCTTGACCCTGAGTCCGGCGCCCACACGAGCGTCGACACCGTGACGGCCTCGTCGGCAATACGCGCCGATCAACCCTTCACCACAGACCGGTTCACGGGTCCCCAGCGCGTCACGCTCACGTCAGAGCCACCCGCCGCATGCCCCGGCGTCGACGCGGCGACGGTCCCCCGCACCGACCAGCCTGTACTGGTCGGCACGTGGCGCGTCGTCGCGCCTGACGGAACCGTCACGACCGTCGACGTCGCCTCGTATCTCTCGTATATGTACGCCGGCGGTTAGCCCACCCCAACCATTCGCCCGCCGGGCAGCGTAGAGGTGTCCACACCGGTTCACAGGAGGCCGATATGAGTCGCCGGGATGCTCACCTGAGCACCGTCCACGACCT
>JAYTGI010000313.1:0-10545 GCA_043733605.1 Demequina sp.
CAGGTGGATCGTGACAAATAACACGATCACGTTGGTGGCCGAAATGCGGGTACCGTCGACGGTGACGTCGGGGTCAGCGAACTCGGTGCGTAGCCAGGTCGCGGAGGCCTGGTCCCAGTCCCATTTGGGTTCACCGTACCCAGACAGCCGCAAGTCGATGTGAGTCGACGGCTGGCCGTTCACTGTCGCGGTGGCCAATGAGGACGGATACGCAAAGTTGAACTGCGAAGCCGGTGCCGTGAGCCCCGCACTCTGGGACAGGATGTCTGCGAACCTCACGTGCAGGTTGTAGGGAGAGGGCCTGTCCTTGGTGCGGAAGAAACCTGCTGACCCGACGTCTTGGGCGAGAAGGACCTGGCCGGTGGCTTTGGCTCGGTCCAGCACCGCCTTGTTTGCGCCAGAAAACACCAACGGGCCGCCAAATGACCCCACGATGTTCGGGTCCATCTCGCGCATGGAACGGACGGGGCCCACCTCGTCGGGGTAGTTCGACTGGAAGACTGCGACCAAGCGTGGAATCCCCGCCTCGACGTATTCCTCGAACACGATGTCGGCGTAGTCAAGATTCTTCTGTGGCCTCGAGTGGCTCGGATCGTTGGGGATCTTGACCGAGATTGCTGGCTGCGCGAGTCGCTCGGCGGTCGCGGCCGACGCCTCAATTCCCGTCAGGGGCCATGTGACTCCTGGCCTCGGATCGGCGGGCGGCTCCGCTGCGGACGACCGCGTCACGACCGGATCGGGGGTGAGGGTCACCACCGCCGGGGTGATCTGTGCAGGCGAGCACGCCGTCATGATCATCACTGCCACGGCTACGGTTGCCGCCCCCACTTTTCCACGCATATAGGAAGTGTAAGCGGCACTTAGGGTGGAACCATGGAATTCGCGCGCCTAATTGATGGCGCGGCCGATGCGGTCGCCGATGCTCTCGCTGGGCGCGCCCGCGGAATCGCGGTGACCACGTCGGGCTCGACAGGCGAACCTCTCGAGGTCTTGCTCACGGCCGAAGCGTTGCGCGCCTCCGCTGCGGCCACAGCCACCGAGCTGGGATCCGCGGGTCACTGGCTGCTCGCTTTGCCGACCGACAGGATCGCCGGCGCCATGGTGGTGGTGCGCGCTGCGCTTGCCGGCTCGGCCGTCACCGGCGTCGCTCCGGGTTCCTTCACGCCCGAGACCTTTGCCGCCGCGACGGACAGACTTCCGCCGAACGCGCCTCGCTTCGTCTCCCTCGTTCCCACTCAACTGCGGCGCTTGCTCGTCTCCCCCGTCGGCCGCGACGCGTTGTCTTCTTTCGACGCCGTGCTCGTGGGGGGAGCCGCCGCTGGTGTCCAAGAGCTTCCTGGCAACGTGGTCCGCACGTATGGGCTCACGGAGACGGCTGGCGGTTGCGTGTACAACGGCCTCACGATCGGCGACACGGCCGTGCGCATGCATACCGATGGCAGGGTCCTCATCGCCACCTCGTCGCTCGCCGAGGAGTACAGGCCCTCTCGGCCCGAGGCGTGGGAGCAGTGGGACGGGCGCAGGTGGCTCGTCACCTCGGATCTTGGTGAGTGGACGGCCGATGGGCGACTCTCCATCTTGGGGCGCGTCGATGACATCATCACGACGGGCGGCTTCAAGGTGCACCCGCGCACGGTGGAGCGAGCGGTCGACGCAATGGATTGGGTGGCGGAAGTGGCGGTGGTCGGTGCGGAGAGCCCCGAGTGGGGGCAAAGCATCGTCGCGTTCGTCTCCCCCGTTGACCGAGGCACCATCGAACGCCTGTGGGAATTGCGAGCGGCCCTTGAGCATTCTCTACCTAAGCACGCGTTGCCTACCGAACTCGTGGTCGTCGAATCGCTGCCCCGACTTCCCTCCGGCAAGGTCAATTATCCTGCGCTGCGCGCCTTAGCTGCCGACTTCGAACGGAATGCTTGATGCCCACCTCTCGCGATTGGATCGACGGCGCACGCCCGCGCACCCTGTGGACGTCTGTCGCACCCGTGCTCGTCGGCACGGCGGCCGCAGGGCAGGTCGGCTCGTTGAGGCCGGTCGCCGCGCTCCTGGCACTTGTGGTCGGGTTGGCGCTGCAGATTGCGTCCAACTACGCGAATGACTACGCCGACGGCGTGCGCGGCACCGACATGAATCGCATCGGCCCTTCGCGACTCGTGGCGTCGGGTCGCGCCCGCCCCAGCGCGGTGAAGCGTGCCGCCGAGATCGCCTCGATCATTGGCGGTGTTGCCGGGATCTTGCTGTGTGTCGTGAGCGGCGAGTGGTGGCTACTGGTTGTCGGCGCACTCGCGCTTGTGGCCGCGTGGGCGTACACAGCCACCGCGAACCCGTACGGCTACAAGGGCTGGGGCGAGGTCATGGTCTGGATCTTCTTTGGACCGGTCGCGACCCTTGGCACCCTCATGACTCAAGCGGGCACAGTGACGTGGTGGGCCATCGTCGCGTCAGCCAGTGTGGGCCTGTACGCAGTGGCCCTGCTCATGGTGAACAACATCAGGGACCGTGAGGGCGACGAGCTCGCTGGCAAGCGGACCCTCGCTGTGCGCCTGGGCAACTGGAACACGCGAAGGCTGTTCGTGGCAGTGGTGATTTCTCCCGTCATCGGCGCGATCGTTATGGGCCTCGCCCTGCCGTGGGCGATGCTCGCGGCGTTGGTGGCGCTGCCCGCCGTGTTGGCAGCTGTGACCGTGACCTTGGGAGCTTCCGGTGTCGCGCTCAAGCCCGTGTTCATTGGCCTGGGCGGCATCGGGATGGCGTATGCGGTGCTGCTTGCGGTCGGCATCGCGGTCTCTTAGCCGACGCGTCGCGCGCGGAACGCGTGCCTACTCGGCCGCTGCGGCCTCGGCGTCCTCGATGGCGTCGTCACTCACGTTGCCGCGGCGAGACCGATTGATCCAGCCATCCATTTGCGCGGCGGCGCGCTGGCGCATCGCGGGGAACGCGACGTAGCTCACGGCCCAGCCCACGATGAACGCGATCAGCACGGCCCAGATGTCGAACCACTTGAGGGCCCACAGCGCCGCGTAGATCGCCAAAAACGCGGCGGTCCGCATGAGCCAATAGGCAAGTACCTGCATGGAGACAACGCTACCGGGGTGGGGAATTGCGGGCGACCTCGTACAGCGCGGCCACGCGTTCGGCGACGACGGCCACGTCAAAGTCCCTGACCCGCACCTGCTGCTGCGCGTGGAGTGCCGCGCGGGCGTCGGCGTTGGTCAGGAGCGCCCCTAGCCTCGCAGCGAAGTCCCCCGGGTCGCGCGGGTTCACCATGGCGGCCGGATTGTCAAGCGTCCATGAGTAGCCAGGGTTGTCTCCGCCGAGCACGGCGCCCGCCCCAGCGGCCATCGCCTCGTTGAGCACGATGCCGAAGCTCTCGCCGCCAGTCGCTGGGAACACTGCCAGGTCGGCGGCGGCCAGAAACCCTGGCTTGTCCTCGTCGGAGATGAATCCCTCGAGGCTCACGGCGCTTTCGAGCCCGTGCTTGGCGATGAGTTCCTCGATGCGGCTCGCCAGCGGTCCGCGCCCGCCGATGCGCAATGTGACTCGGCTCCGCGCCTTGGGTGGAAGCATCGCGAAGGCCTCGACCAGCTCAACGGCGCCCTTGCGCTCTACGAGGCGGCCAAGGAACGCGACGACGGTGCGCCCAGAGGCATCGGCAGGCCACGGCTTGGCCGTCGCCTGTGCCGTGACCTCGTCAATGCGCACTGG
This sequence comes from Demequina sp., assembly GCA_043733605.1. Taxonomy (GTDB): domain Bacteria; phylum Actinomycetota; class Actinomycetes; order Actinomycetales; family Demequinaceae; genus Demequina. The sequence goes on from JAYTGI010000313.1 coordinate 3,703, forward strand.
GTTGGGAATCACTGTGGCGTCGATGCCAAAGGCCGTTTTGGAGAAACCTGCTGCGGGGGCGGACACCGCCGCGAAGGCGTCGAAGAGCCCCAGGTTGCGACGCAACAAGAGCCCGAGGGCATGGGTCCCCCACTTGCTCACGGCGCCATCGGGAAGGATGTGGAACGTCGCGACGATGCGCACGTTGCCACCCTGGACTCGCCTGGCCTCGCGCACCACCCTGGCCGCGAAGAACGGCGAGTGCGGGGTCTGGACGTGGATCACGTCATAGCGCTCGGCAGCGAGGTGGGCGCGCAAGCGGCGACGCGATGCTGGACGCGGCGTCCGCAGCCCGTTGCCGTTGAAGGTGACGCCCACGTTGGTGGTGAGGCTCACCACCCGGGCAATGCCCGTGGGAGGTTCGCCTGCCTCGCCCGAGCACAGCACGTGGATCTCGTGACCCCGCTCGCCCATCGCGCGTCCGATGGTCCGCACGTACTCCTGGACGCCGTCGGGGCGGGCCAGCGCGTCGTCGATGACTAGGGCGATCTTCACGTGGCGAGCCTAGTCGCGGTGTGGCCTTGCCTGAGTTCGCTCGGAAGCCCCGGCCGGCCGTTTGGTCACGACGATGGGGAGGCGGCGGGTCCGTTCAGCACGAGATCAAGGCACGTGTCATCCCCTGCTTCCGTGGCTATGTCCTTTGCGACCTCCAAGTACTCCTCCATCGATCCGTCGGCCCGCACAAAGTGACCCGTCGGCTCAATACACGCAAATGCCGCCTCGCGGCGCCCGTCAGTGCTCCACACCTCGGCTCGCTCTGGCGACGACGGTTGATTGATATACACGCTTTCGAGCGGCCCCACCGTTCGATTGGCGCACTGTGTGACGAGCGTATCGTCTGCGTCAGTCAACTCACGGTCCGCGGGTGCCATGATTCCCCAGCCCACATCTGGCAATCCAAAAAGGCCGTCTCGACTTGGATCGAATTGGACCTGAAGGCCAGCTGCCGCAACGCAATCGCGGAAGTCAGGCATCACGCTGGTCAAGTCGGCAGCCATCACGTAACCGCGTCTTCTCGCCTCGTCATATACCTCGTACGTGGATGTGGACATGCCTAAGAGCGCTTGGGCTTGATCCAGCGCAACACCCGTATGGTCGGCAAAAACCCACTCAAGAGACGAGTCGCCGGGCGGTGGACCGCCGCTGGTCGAATTATCGTTGCCGCAGCCCGTCAGAATCAATCCAGCACTCGCACCCACGGCCACGCACCGTAGCCCCCGGCTGATTCCAACCGACAGCACGGCAGTTATACCCGCGTGCGTCATAGCTCACAAAGCATTGTGGACGATCGAATAGTCAAGCGGAAATGTCGAGCACGAAGAATCCGGCGAACTGGCCTTAGCGAGGGCGCTCCAAAAACCGATCGGGCTCTGTGCCGTGGACCACCCCATCCACTGACCGGATGACAACGTCGCGTAGTGCGCCACGGAACCGTTATACACCTTGACACTCACTGTTCGACCTGACGAATTGTCCCAGAAAGACGTTGCCCCCGATGATCGGTGCCAATACGAATCAAAGAGCACGTAACTAGTCTTGCTGCAAGACACGTTCGTATTTCCATTACTGACCGTAGCCATTGCTGGGCCGCTGACAGCGATTGCCACTAGCAACGCCCCAACAACCACGGCGACCGAAGGTCGACGCCAAGATTTCACAATATCCTCCCTCTAGGACGGGGTCACGGTGGCACCCGACCTGCTTGACAGCCTGCCCCCCCCTTGGGCGCCGGCACAAGCCCCCACTTATAGTGTACTTACCAGGCCTTACCGATCCTTCAAAGCGTTGAGCAAGGTTCCGGCAGGGCGCAGGCCCAGCAACACCACGAGCGCGGTCGCGCCCGCCGCAGTGAGCAGCCCGTGGAATGACACCAGCGCCACGGCTTGTGCCGCATGGGCACCCAGGGCAAGAGCCCCCACCACCCCAAGTCCCCAGCCCCACACGGCGCCAAGCCCCGCAAGCACTCCCCACTCGCCCAGTTGCATCACCAGGCGCGCGGCGGGCTTCATGCCGAACGTCGCATAGATGGCCACGTGCGAGCGCCTGAACCACTGGAGCATGGCCCACAGCAACCCGAGCAACGCGGCGGCGGGCACCCAGACCCACCGCAGCGCGCGGTTCTCGTATGCGTGCGAGTAGTCGACCGTGAAGTCGGATTCGAACAGCCGCGGGTTGGGAATCGCGGGCTTGCCCTCGTAGGCCAGGAGCGCGGGCAGTGCCTCCTCGACGGCCGAGACGTGGGCGGCATCGGTGCGGACGTAGCAAGAGTCGGCGATGCCGGTCAGATGGGCCGGAACCAGCAAGGCGCCGTCGAACTCGTCGCCGAGCACGGCCGTGTCGACGGCCCGCAGAGTCAGCGGGTCTGACGTGACGGGCACGGTATTTGTGGCGCCGCGCCGCACGATCGTGACGACGTCACCATCGGCCGCTCCAGTGCGGTCAACGAAGCCCGCGGTCGCCAGCAAGACACCCCCGTCGGCTGGAGGGGCACCTAGGAACTCGAGCGCCCCCGCCGAGACGTCGTAGAGCGAGACGCGGCCGCCCGGGATGTACGACAGGGTTCCGGTGGCGTCGGTGCGCTGGAGCGCAAAGGAAGCGCCGATGCCGTCAACGCCCGCCAGACCCTCGCAGCTTGCGGCGGGGATCGGGTTCTGCGTGTTGTCTTCGCGTGCACCGGTGACCACGAACACGTACCCGCCCGCGTCGATCCACGCCTGCTCGTCATCCATGAGGCCCGATACGGCGATCGCGTCGGCCGCACCGGGCGCGGCCACGATCCACGTGACCGCGAGCACCATGAGGAGCGATGTCCACCTGCCGGTGCGGGCCGTGGCGACGCCCTCGCGGCCGGCGAGCGACAGCGGCCAGATGCGCCGGCTCACGGGCCGGTCCTCACTCGGCGGTGGGTCGTCATGCCCGCGTCCGCTCGTAGATGACGCCGTCGCGCAGCTCGAGTACCAGGTTGCAGCGGGCCGCGACCTCCGGGTCGTGCGTGACGATGACGACGGTGCGTTCGCCGTGCGCGCCGATCATCGCGTCCAGCACCGTCGCGGAGGTGCGGGCGTCGAGCTGGCCAGTGGGCTCGTCTGCCAAGATGATGGGCCTGCGCGAGGCGAGGGCCCTGGCGATCGCGACGCGCTGCGCCTCGCCTCCCGAGAGAATCCGGGCCGAGTCGTTCTCGTGCCCTGCCAAACCCACTGCCGCGAGGTACTCGCGCGCCCTCTCGCGTGCATCGGCCCTGCTCGCGCCATCGGAGTACGCGCCCACGGCCACGTTGTCTGCGGCGGTGCGGTCGGGAAGCAAGGAGACGGTCTGCAGCACCCAAGACGCGGTGTCGGCGAGCGAGCGCTCGCGGCCGTCGTCGTCGTCGTCGATCGCAGCAATCACCCCCGACTGCATCGGAAGCAGGTGACCCATGAGCGACAGAAGTGTGGTCTTGCCAGAGCCCGATGGACCAACGATCGCGGCCGACGTGCCCGCAGGGATCTCGAAGGAGACGCCCGCGAGCACCTGGTGGTCGCCGCGCGGGTAGGTGTAACTGACGTCTCGGGCTATGAGCCGCACGTGAGGTCCGTGCGCACGTCGCGCGGGTTGAGCAACACGGGTTTGCCAGCGAGAGAGGGGTCAAGGTCGATCGTGCCGAGCGATCCACCCGTGGGAGTCACGAGCGTGGGCGGCGCTGTCCCCGAGGCGAACAGGCACGTCCTACCAGCCGCGTCGGTCACCACGGCGGAACTGGGCACGGTCGCGACCGTCGTCGGCGTGACCAACTGCAGGGTGCCGAGGCCCTCCGTTGCGGTGCCGAGCGAGGCGACCATCCCGGCTACGGCCTCGGGTTCGGTCACTCGCCCGGAGCCCGCCACGTACGGGGTGGAGACGTCGCCCACCACCAGTTCCAAGTCACCGCCGGCAACCATGCCTGGAGGCTCCGCGACCGTGATGGCCGCGAGCGCCGCCGTGGTGGTGAACAGCGCGGTTCCTGGACCCACCTGGCCTCCCAGGTGAACGCTCACGGTTCCCACTGTCACCGGCGACGTGCCCACCCATACGAGCGACGCGAGCGACAGCACCGTGTTGTCCTTGCCATAGCCGTTGGCCAGATTGAACGCCTTGATGGCCTTCTCGGTGCCGATTCCCGCCTTGCCGTCAGGAGTGCCTGCCGGATAGCCAACCTGGGTCAGGAGCGCCTGAGCAGTAGCGACGTCTGAGCCCGTGAGCCCGCGCGCGACGTCCCTGTACAGCGGCGAGGCCCCCACATAGGCGATCACGGCCTGGGCGTTCACGTCCATGAGGCGCGTGCCCGTCGTGACCTGGTCGCCCGCGGCGACGCCCAGCGCGGTGACGGTGCCCGACGTGTTGGCGGCAGGACTCAGCGCCTCGGTGTACTCGACCTTGATGCCCACATTGACTTGACCCGAGCGCTGCGCGGTCTCCACGGCGCCGACGAGCGGGGCCGGCTTGGCAGCGGATTCGAGCGGCGAGTGCGATGCGACCGAGAGCGCCACGACCGCGCCGACGCCGAGCGGAATGAGCGCCGCGAGCGCGACACCTACCGCTACTCCAGTGTGCCGGAAGCCCATGGCCACCCCTTCGAATTGATCCTAGTCACGCCGTGGCGCGAAACTCTTAGTACCCGACGACTCCCGCGTCGAAAGCACAGTCGGTTGCCCCGTTGGTTTGACGAGCAACGTCACTCGACTGGATCACCAGGTCCATACCAGTGGCCTTGGGGTCGGTGTCATAGCCAGCATCTTCAAGGCACTTCCGGATCACGGGAGCTTGCTTCTCAATGAACGCGAGGTTCGCCTCAATCGACGTCGGCTGCATCTGATACAGCTTGTTGACCCAAGCCGACTCGCCGTTCTCACACTGATCCAAGTCGTTGAGCGCAGAACTACCGTCACTCTTCTTCGCCACAACTCTGTACCCGGGGATGGTCAATCCATTCGAAAGCACAGTCTCTTCGTAGGTGGCTGACACTCCGCGACCGCTCATGCAGTCCATCGCATCTGTCGTGGCGATCTTGGCATCCTCGAACGTCACCACGCCATGTGCGGCGGCGCGCTCAAGGATCGCAAGTTGTTGCTCGCTTGCCCCAGATTGCTTCGCATCTGAAATGGCTTGACCGACTTGCCCGTCAAAGTCGTCGCTGATGCTGGTCGATACCGCCGTGTCGACATTGTGCGAACATCCAGCCAACGTGCTCGCTAGGACGCTCGCAAGCGCTACACCGCGCCACCGGGCAAAGTACCTCAACAAGATTGCCCTTCTCCCTTTCGTGGCGGTGCCACTCGCGCAAACGCGCAGAGTGACACCGCGAAACGAACTCGTCTAATAGTGAACAACCTGAAAGGCCTCAATGGCGAGCGTTTGCGACGACCAACCGCTCACGGTGGCCCCCCATAGAATGCCCGTCACCGACCCTCCCATGAGAACACGGCACCCAATGTCACCGGGCGCCGCACCGTTCTCCGAGACTTGGACACGCTGCGTCTCGTTAATGGTGCTGGTCCAATTGACTCCAGCGGTGGTTCCGCTCCAGTACGGATGGTTATCCAGCCAGCCGCTGGTGGCTGCATTTGCCACCGACGGCATCAATCCCACAATCAGGCCTGCCACCGCAATGGCAATCCCTGCACGCCTACTACTCTTCTTCATCTCCATCAACTTTCCCCTTCGTCGAATCTGAACTGGATCGGCGAAGGGTGGCCACCCCTCAACGGGAAATTTAGTGACCGCTCAAGGGGCCGTCAAGCCCCCACTTATACGGCGGGACCGAAGTCCCACGGCCGCAAGGTGTCTGCTACTTGACCCCTGCATAGGCGTGCGGGCCCTGCACATACAGGTTGACCACGGTGAAGTTCAGCACGATCGCGATGAGCCCCCAGATTGCGAGCCACGCGGCCCTGCGCCCAGCCCAGCCCTGCGTGGTGCGGGCGTGCAGGTACGCGGCGTAGAGGATCCAGATGACGAAGGACCAGACCTCCTTGGGGTCCCAGCCCCAATAGCGGCCCCACGCGTGCTCGGCCCACATCGCACCGGACATCACGGTGAAGGTCCACAGCACGAAGCCCACCGCGTTGAGGCGGAACGTCAGCGATTCCAGAACTTGCGGCACCGGCACCGGTCTCAAACCACGGCATCACCACAATCACAATCGTCACAACGCCATGCGGCTCGGCTAGTACGACACCACTCCCGCATCGCCGAGGCAGTCGACCCTGAGGCCGGTCTGCTGGGCGACATCGGTCGACTGTAGAACCAACTCCATCCCGGTCGCGCCGGGGTCGGTGTCGTAGCCCGCATCCTCAAGGCACTTCCGGATGACAGGGGCCTGCTTGTCGATAAACGCGAGATTCGCCTCTACCGACGTCGGCTGCACTTGGAAGAGCATGTTCACCCAGAACGACTCCGCCCGCTCGCACTGGTCCATTGCGTCGGTCGCGTCGGTGCCGTCGCTCTTCTCCGAGTTGACGACGTACGCCGGTATTGTCACGCCATTTGGCAACGCCATTTCCTGATACGTCGCGGTGACTCCCTGGTCCGCCATGCACGACATTGCGGCGGTCGCAGCGATCTTTGCGTCCTCGAAGGTGACGCCGCCATCCGTCGCGGCGCGTTCGAGGATCGCGATCTGTGCCTCGCTCGCGCCTGCAGCAATCGCTTCCTCAACCGCCTGACGGGTCGTCTCGTCAAAGTCCCGTTCAAGGTCAGTCTCACGTCCCACATCGCGCGAGCATCCGGCGAGCATTGCTACAGCGCTCGCCACAAGCAAGGGACCACATAGCCATCCAAGGTGCCTCA
>JAYTGI010000314.1:0-3965 GCA_043733605.1 Demequina sp.
GATCCCCCTGCGCTGACATTCGCGCCGCATCGCTTCGCTTCGCACTCGCGTGTGGACGAACGACGCGGGCCCTGCGACGTGACCGATACGCCGATGTCCGAGGTCGGCAAACCATTGCACTGCCGTCTCCGCCGTCCGCGGGTCGTCGCTCCAGACCGCAGGTGCACCTCCTGCGTACAGCGGATCACCGACGACGACCGCGGGAAGACCGATGTCGTTCAAGAGCCCGACACGCTCGTCATCAAACGTGAGGTCAGTCAGGAAGACGCCATCGACACGCCTGGCAGACCACCACTGCTGGTACGTAGCGAGCGCTTGTCGCGTGTCAGGAGTGACGTGGAGCATCAGCGCGTAACCGCGAGCGGAAATCACTTGTTCGATTCCCGCGACGAACGACATGAAGAACGGCTCGACCCGTAGGACTGTCGGTTCCCTGGTAATGATGAGCCCAACGGTCCTGGCGCCGCCGCCTCGAAGTGCTCGCGCGGCGCTACTCGGCACCCAGCCGATCTCGTCTGCGATGCGTATGACGCGGGCCCTGGTCTCGTCCGAAACACCGGGACGCCCGTTGAGCGCGTAAGAGACCGCTCCAGCCGAAACGCCCGCGCGGGTCGCAATCTCGGCGATGGTGGGGCGCTTCTTTGCCGCACCTGCGCGATTTGCCACGGCGCGACCTCCACTCTTCTCCTGGAATCCGTCATCGGACTGCCACCACTCTAACGGCCGTTGGGGTCCTGATAGCTATTGCCAGCGCCTTCGCGAGGTGCCTTGAGGAGTGCCAGGTACATCGAGTCGGTGCCGTGTACGTGGGTCCACAACTGCACGTCTGGACCCTCGCCCCACGAGCCAGCCTCGGTACCCGTGACCTCCGCAAATGCGTCCCGCGCGTCAACAAGTTCGAGTCCGCTGCGGGCGACGACCTCCCTCGTCTCGGCGAGCACGGGCGAGCAAGTGACGTACGCAATCACGCCTCCTGGCGCGAGCAGATATGCCGTGTGGGACAGAATCGCGGACTGCAAGACCGTCAGGTCCTTGAGGTCCTCGGCAGATCGACGCCAGCGGGCCTCGGGCCTCCGGCGCAGCGCGCCAAGGCCTGTGCATGGGGCGTCGACAAGGATGCGGTCATAGAGACCCCCAGTCCATGCGGTCGCGTCGCCCACGTGAACATCGACAACCCCCACAGGGAGCGAACGCACGTTGTCTCTCACGAGCGTCGCCCTGTGCGGGTGAAGCTCCAGCGCGTCGAGGTGGGCGCCGAGCCCCGCGGCGAGCGCTCCCAAAAGGGCCGTCTTGCCTCCGGGACCCGCACACGCGTCGAGCCAGTGCTCCTGTGCGGTCGCCGAACGCGCTGCTGCCGAAGCGAGCGCCGCGGCCACAAGTTGCGAGCCCTCGTCCTGAACGCCCGCGGCCCCATCCCGTACTGCGGCGACCTTCCCTGGTGAGCCCGACTTGAGAATGACGCCGTAAGGCGAAAACCCGGTCGTTGCTCCCCCAGATTGCGCGGCAAGTGTGTCTTGGTCGATCAGTCCTGGGCGCGCGGCGAGCGTCACCGCCGCGGCCTGGTTGTGGGAGTCAAGCAGCGCCTCAAGCTCCCCTGAACGTCCCCGAGCGGCCAGCGAGGCCTCGAGTTCGGCGACGATCCATTCGGGATGCGAGGTGCGAATCGACAGGTCCGTGTTTCCGTTGCCTGGCGCCACCGCCTCGATCCACTCTTCGCGTGTTCGCTCGGTGATGCGCCGCATCACCGCGTTGACGAGCCCTGTCGCGCGGGCGGTGCCCGCGTGCTTCACAAGGTCGACGGTCTCCGAGACTGTCGCGTGAGGGGGCGTGCTCATCGCGAGTGCCTGGTGCGCGCCAATCCACAAGACGCCCCTCACTGTCGCCTCGAGCGATGCGGGGTCGCGCCCAGACGCGACGGCAATCACCTCGTCATAGAACCCGCTCATGCGCAAAGAACCGTATGCGAGCTCGGTGGCGAACGCGGCGTCCCGTTGTGACAGGCCCGCGTCCCTCACGATTGTCGACATAGCGATGTTCGCGTATGCGTCCTGCTCCACGACCGCGAGCACGCACGTCAGCGCGGCCTTCCTTGCCGAGGTACTCACGCTTCACCAAGAAGCACGCCATCGGCCCAGCGCGCGCCCCGCCACCAGTCGCGTGCATCCATGACGGTCTTGCCAGCCGGTTGAATCCATCCAAGCGCAACGGGCCGTCCACCCGTTCCAACGACGATGCTGTCGTCCGTCGATCGGACGAGTCCGGGCGTCGTCGCTGGGCCCTCCACAGGCACCACCGGCCCGATCTTGGCGGTGGAACCGTCTGGAAGCGTCGTCCAGGCTCCTGGCGCCGGTGTGCAGGCCCTGATCGCCCTGTCGATCACGTGGGCGGGAAGGTCCCAGCGCACCAGGGCGTCGTCGCGAGTGAGTTTGGCCGCATGGCTCACACCGTCCTCCAATTGTTGTTGCGGCATGGCGTACCCACCACCGAGTGCCTCGATGGAATCCACAAGCAAAGGCGCGCCCACCTTCGCGAGGCGGTCGAGGAGATCGCCCGCCGTGTCGGCAGGCTTGATTCTCTCGGTCACCTGACCGATCACGGGGCCGGTATCTATGCCTTCCTCGATGAGAAAGGTCGACGCACCCGTGAGATCATCTCCCGCTTGAAGCGCGCGTTGGACGGGGGCGGCTCCACGCCACGCGGGAAGCAAAGAGAAGTGAAGATTGACCCAGCCGTGAGTCGTTGTGGCGATGAGAGAAGGTCTCAAGATCTGCCCGTAGGCGACGACGCCAGCGGCATCGGCGTGAATCCCACGCACCCTTTCGACCGTCTCGGGCGCAGAGGCCCTCGCGGGGGTCGCGACCGCCAGGCCGTGGTCGAGCGCGTATTGCTTCACTGGGCTCGGGAGGACGCCAGACCCCCTCTTGCCCTTCGCGTCGGGCTGCGTGAGCACAAGAGCGATCTCGTGCCCCGCATCGATCAGGGCGGCGAGCGCCGGAATGGCTACCTCTGGGGTGCCGGCGAAGATGAGGCGCATGGGCTCCATGGTAGGCGGCGCAGCTGCGGCGTGGTGCACGTTCCCACCGCTGCGCATGCCGCGGCCGCGACTGGCGCTTCAACCGCTCGGCGTGGCATCGACCTTGACGTAGAGGGCGTCCGCCGACCGCAAAGACCGGGCAACGGCCACGGCTCGTACCGCCGTCACGATGCCTTGCATCGCGCCTCGTGACGACATGACCCACGCTCCCTGCAGGTCGCGTGAGACGGTCGCCTCGGCGCCGTCAAAGGCGCCAACGGCCTCGTCGATCGCGTCCGAAGGCCCATCCAGCCGGAGTGCCCTGCGGTGGGGTGGCAGTCCCAGCGTCTCGCGTTGTTGGAGGTCCTTGTAGGCAACATCCCAGCCATCCCACGCCACAAGCGCCTGTCGCACGTCCCCTGGAAGATCCCCCACGACCGCGACACCCCCTCCGTCAGCGCGAGCCGCAACCAGAGCCGCAGCGTTGAGCCATCGCCTGAGTGCCTGCACCTCCGCGCCGAGGCCCTCGTTGACGGACACTTTCGCTCCGACGATCGCCACGTATCCGTATCCACCCTTGACAGCGGGAAGCGCTCCGGGGGTAGCGACCACGATTCCCGAGTCGACCGCCAGGTCATCCAACACGCCCACGGTCGCGGAGGACTGCGTCACCGGAACCCCTGCCGCCATGCGACCCAGCTGTTCCGCCAACCGATCCGCCCCGAGCCCTACGGGGCGCATCCGATGCTCCCTGCATTCGGGACAGTGCCACGCGGGGGCCTCAGCTCCACAGTCAGTGCACGATGCGCCGTCATTGGCGCTCGCCCGCGACAGGTCTCCTCCGCAATCGGCGCACTCTGCCCACGTGCCGCATCTCACGCATGCGAGCCCCGCGGCATAGCCACCCTGCGGAACGACCACGGCCGCGAGCCCCGTACGCGCCGCGGCGATC
>JAYTGI010000315.1:0-3962 GCA_043733605.1 Demequina sp.
ACCGCGCCGCTCGCGTGGAGCTCCCGGGCCAGGGCGGTCACGCCGTCGGGGCTCACCGTCACGGCGATGCCGTAGGCACCGGCGCCAAAGCGCGTGTAGTCGGGCCCGCCGAGGTTGTCGAGATTGTCCTCGGAGGTGACATCCTTCACCGTGCGCAGCCAGTCGCTGTTGAAGATGTGGATGTCGGCGCCGCCGCGACGGCCCGCGGTGGCGTAGGTATGCATGCCTGCGCGCATGGACTCGACGGCCTCATGCCTGGAAATGGGCGACCAGCCCGCGTCCTCGTCGCCATACAGCGCGATGATGTTGCCGCGCAGATCCTGTTCGACTCCGATGACGATGCGCTGGGTCATGCGTCGGCCCCGATGGTCCAGGTGTCCGAATTCGCGTGGAACTCGCGCTTGGTCTCGGCGGCTCGGCGTGAGGTCATGAGCCCCTCGGCGGGGAACTGGAGGGTGTCCGGGGCGAGGTAGGCGCGCAGCCCATCCACCCAGATCGCAAACACGTAGCCGTCCATCGCGCCCGCGGGCCCCAGGTCAAACGTGACGTGACCCTCGGGATCAACCGCACTTGACGAGAAGCCAACGGTGCCCTCGATCGCGCTCGAGTAGAACACCGTGACCTCGTCCCACACGTCGGGCGTCTTGTTGAGCAACGTCACCGTGTAGGGCTGGGTCATGGGGAGCATGTGCTCGGGCTTGAGGTCCCAATAGTCGGTGTGCGAGTTGGGCCTGGTGGGCAGCGCCGACGCTGCCTCCGCCTGGGTGATGGTCCCCGTCGCCGGCAGGCGCATCACCATGTGACCTTGAACGTCGAAGGCGGCGATCTCGTAGCCCAGCAGGTCGGCGACGGTGCCCACCGGCACGACGACGCCCGTCGCCGGCGTGAGGCGCCCCCCGTCGATGAGCGCGACGCCCAGCCCTTGGCGACCGCTCAGGAACTTGACCGACGCGAGCTCCTCGGTGAGGGTATTGCGCACGCCCACGATGTAGCCGACCACCCACGGTTCGGGGCTGCCCGCGTCCCACCCCTCGATGCGCCTGCTGGTCATGGCGCCCCCTCGCCCTCGCGTGCGTCGTCGGCGCCGATGCCGGTGACGGCCAGGACGGTCTCCTCGCGAGCGCCCCGTTCCCGCAGCATCGTGGCGAGCGCCGCGAGGGTCTGCGGGTTGGCGGCGAGCGGAAGTGCGTCCGCCGCGCGCAGCGCATCGACGTACCCTGCCGCGTCGTCGTCCCTCCAGGTAAAGTGCTCGAGCGTGACGCGCAATTCCTCGGCGGCGTCTGCGGGAGTGATGTCGGAGAAATCGCGCGGCCGCGGAAGGTTGGACGTCCATTGCTCGAAGGCGCCGCGCGCTGACTCGAGGTAGGAGCGCCACGGTTCCGGGACGTCGGCCGTGTCCTCGCGTGGGAAGTCTTTGGCCAGGCGCAGGAATTGCACGATGGGCGCCACGAGCGACCAGCGGACCAGGTCCTTCATCTCGGGGTCGGTGTGCATGAGCGTGACGATCGCCGGGCTCAGGTTGTAGTACTTGGGGTAGTAGTGGTCAAAGAAATCTGCGCCCGCGCGTGTCTGTAGAAGCACCTCGTCGCGGAACTCGCGCAGCTCTTGAACCTCGTCCTCGAGCTCCGAGCCGTACGCGGCCGTGGCGATGAAGCAGTCGCCACCCGTGAGGCCGCCCTTCGCCCTGCGGTAATCATTGCCCCCGTTGTGCCCCCAGCGCTCGCGTTCATGGTGAGCCGCGCGCCACACATTTTCCGCCGCGATGGCTGGCCCCTCTTGGTCCTCCATGGGAATGTGGGGATCGAATCTGCCCTCGAGGATCTCCTCCACGTGGCCAAACTCGTGCGCGATGATCGACGGGGGCGATTGCCACATGTGCTCCTCGTTGATGTCCTCGCACCAATAGCCGCGGCCGGAGTCGTCGCTCGGCTCGATCACCACGTCGATGCTGTGCAAGACGGTGGCGGTGTCGTCGTCCCAGCTGGGCCTGGTGAAGCCGGGTTGGTCGCGCGCAATGACGGGGGTGACCTCGCCCACGGAGTCCGTGACGCTATAGACCTTTGTTCCTGGTGACACTGCCCGCAACACCACCGGGTAGCCCTGGTTGGCGATCTTCCAGACGCGTATGCACGACTCGCTCAGATCCGTGGGGTTGTTGTAAATCACTTTGCCGTCGGTCTTGAGCACGCGGTCCTTGTCGCCCCAGTCGATGCTGAGCGCCGGGTCGGGGCATAGGTACTTGAGCGCAACCACCAGTCGGGTCGCGGCACGCTCATCCGGCGTGGCGCCGATGTAGAGCGGCATGCCTCAGCCGCCGATGCTCGGACGGCCGGGGCGGGTGGCCGCCAGCAGTTTGAGGGTGGGGGCGGCGGGGACGAGGCGGGGCTCGAGTGTGGCGACAGAGAGCATGTCGCACAGTTCGGCGTCGCGCGTGGGGAGTTGCGCGGCCGTGGCTAGGTTGGCGGCGACTCGCGCTATCGCCGCCGTGGGGGGGACAAGGTCCACGAGTGCCGGGTCTGGCATATCGCGACTTTAGCGGTGTGCGGGGATTTGTGCACGGTGAACGGTTTGGGGGGGTTGTGCGCCTAGACCCAGGTATCGGAGCGGCGACCGCGGCGTACTGAATGGACGTACTGCGACTACGCGCGCATATTACGCACACGTACTACGGCGCCCGTATTACGTTCGCGTGCTACAGTCACACTATTACGCACACGGAATGAGGCTCTGATGGGACACGGCAGGCTCCGCTCGCCTGAGGACCTCGGCCGCGCCGTGAGGCACGCCCGCGTCACGGCGGGCCTGACTCAAGTGGAACTTGCAGGGCGCCTGGGGGTCACCCAGCGCTGGCTGTCCGAACTCGAGAACGGACGCCCCAAGATCCTCGACGCGCGCCTGTTCTCCGTCATCGGCCGCCTTGGCATCTCCGTCACCTGGAGCACCGATGCCTGACGACGTTCTCGACGTGCACCTCTTCGGCCGCCGCATCGGAACGCTACGGCAGGGCGCCGAAGGCCCCCGTTTTACCGCCTCGCCTGAGGCGCTTGACGAGTACGGCATCGGCTCCCCCGTGCTCTCCGTCGCCCTCCCGCTCGAGGCAACCCCCGCGTCGGCCGCAGCGACCGAAGCCTTTTTCGGGGGCCTCTTGCCCGAGGGCCCGCGGCTCGACGCGCTACTGCGTGATCGGCCGGGCCTGAGCCGCCGCAAGCTGGTGGGCCTGCTTGCCGCCGTAGGGAGGGACGTCGCTGGGGCGATCGTGCTGCCGGGGCCCGAGGTGACCGCGCTCGGTCCTCTTCTCACGGCCGCCGAAGCTGCGGTCGAGGTCGCGAATCCCTCGACGTTTGTCGCGGGCGGCGGATCCGTCAGCGCGGGCCTGCGGCCCAAGGTGGCGCTGGGGAGGTCGGCCGAGGGTTGGCACGCGGCGCGCGACGGCCACCCCTCAACACACATGATCAAGCCCGTCTCGCCCGACGCCATACGTGACGCCCACGCCGAGGTGTGGACCATGCGCCTCGCCCGCGCCGCGGGCCTGATCGGCTATGACGTGTGGCTCGAGGTGTTCGGCGACATACCCGCGGTGGTGATCGAGCGCTTCGATCGCGAGCCGGTGCCAGGTGGCATCCGACGCTTGCATCAGGAGGATGCCGCCCAGGCACTCGCGCTCCCATGGGGCGGCGATGACAAGTTTTCTTGGGGCAACCCGCGCGCGACGTACGCGGCCATCGCGGCACTGCTCGACCGCGATCGGACCGTGTTTGACGACGGGCGTGGCGACAAGGAGCTCTTGCTGCAACACACCGTGTTCCGGCTCATCGTGGGCGACACCGACGCGCACGCCAAGAACCACGCCTTGCTGCACGATCCCGACGGCACGGTGGCATTGGCGCCGATGTACGACGTCACCCCCGGCGTGCTCTACGGCGGCGGCGTGGGGCCGGCGCTCTTCATCGACGGGCGTCGGA
>JAYTGI010000316.1:0-3949 GCA_043733605.1 Demequina sp.
GGGTCACCAGGTACCCACCGGCAGGGCGCCACTGCGGCTGTCGAACTGTGGGCGTCAGTATCTCCAAGGCCCGCGCGCGACCCCGGTAGCTCAGTGGTAGACCGCAACTACCCCCGTAGCACCTTCTCCATCGCCTTGCCGCGCGCGACCTCGTCCACCAACTTGTCCAGGTACCGGACCTTCTGCATGAGAGGGTCCTCGATCTCCTCAACCCGCACCCCGCAAATCACTCCAGTGATGAGCGACGCGTTCGGGTTAAGCGTCGCGTCGCCGAAGAAGTCACCGAACGTCGTCCCGGCCTCAAGGTGCCGCTCCATGGCAGCGCCGTCGAAGCCGGTGAGCCACTCGATGACCTGGTCGAGCTCCGCCTGTGAGTGACCCTTGCGTTCGAGCTTTGCGACGTACAACGGGTACACGACGGCAACCGGCATCGTGAAGAACTTGCTCATGGGTTCGAGAATAGTTCGCACGGGGCACTGGCCGCGAGCGAACCTGGCAAACGTGTTCGAGGCAGGCGCCCTTGGTCCGTGAGGTGGCGCGGCTTCCACGGCTACCGTGGGTGGATGGGATTCCTCGACAAGGTTTGTGGTGGACGCAAGCGCGTGGCGCCGCACGGCCTGTGGGCCGATGACGCGCAGCGGCTCGCGGCTTTCGAGGCGCGCGGCGCGGACGTCACGGCACCTCGAGAGTCGGAGTTCTTCCTTTCCTTCGCCTCGAGCCCCAGGGCCTCTGCCGCAGCGGACGACTTGCGAGGGCGCACGATCACCCACGAGGTAGTTCCTCCAAGCCACGACATTCCCGAATGGATGCTGTTCATTCGCGGCTACAGGGTGGCACTGCTTCCCGACTTTTTGCGCGAGACCATCGACTTGTGTGAAGACATCGCGTCGACGCACGGCGGACAGTTCGAGGGATGGGCGGGGCTCTTCACCGACGCCGAAAAGGACGCTTAGCGGCGGGCAGTTTGGGCGGTCGCCTGCTGTGCCTTGACGTCGCCGTGTGGCCGTCGCCTTAGGCTTTCCCTATGGCCACCCCCGACTTTGTCCTCGACCTGCGAGCCAAGATCGGCCACGACCTCTTGTGGCTTTCGGGAGTGACGGCCGTCGTATTGCGCGACACGGCATCTGCAGGCCCAGGAGCGTCGGCCGGCCGCGAGGTATTACTTGTGCGGCGCGCCGACACTGGCGCCTGGACTCCCGTCACCGGCATCATCGACCCGGGCGAGCAGCCCGCCATTGCGGGCGCGCGCGAGGTGCTCGAGGAGGCCAGCATCGTGGCAGAACCCGAGGCGCTCACCAGCGTCCGCGCTCTGCCGCCCATGAAGTACGCCAACGGCGATTTGTCGCAGTACCTGGACCTCACGTTCCGCTTTCGCTACGTGTCGGGCGAGCCCTATCCCGCCGACGGCGAGAACACCGCGGCCGCCTGGTTTCCCGTTGACGCCATGCCGCCGATGTCGGAAGACATGGCCGCACGCGTCGCGTCGGCGCTCGATCCCGGAGCCGCGGCGCGGTTCGAGAACTGACAAACGCCCGCATCGGCGACGAATGCGAGTAAAGCCCCACGTGTCGCGGTATGTTCGTCTGGTGATCATCACAGCGCCCCCCATTGTGGGGGCAACGACCTTGTGGTGCTCTGTCACCGGCGCGCGGCATTCGGGGGACGACAAATGACCGAGGTGATGACCCAACGGCTCCGGAGCGCTCGCGGCTGGCTCGTCGGCGCCGTAGTGGGAACCGGTGCGGCCGCGTGGTTGGCCATCGCGTGGGCGTCCGGTAGGGACCTCGAATTTACGGGCCACCTGGGTGTGGTGGGCATCGCCCTCACGCTTGGATCGGCCGAGGTTGCGTACCTCGTGTGGCGCAACTGGGCCGTCGACCAACGTGGCGCAGCCAAGGCGGCCACCGCTGGCGCGGGGATCGGGTCTCTGCTCATCCTTGGGTCCACGCTCGGCGGGGTCACGGGGCAAGCGTTCGTGGCGATAGCGATGGGAGTGGGCCTGCTCGGCGCCGCTACAGCCATAGGGCTCCTCGGCGTATACCGCGCGACCGGCAAGTCGACGGCAGGCACCATGACTGCCATGGTCATCGTGCTTGCTCTCGCGTACTTCGCGTCCGTGCTCTGGGCGGCCGTTCCTTAGGCGTAGCCGTAGGCTGGTGATCATGACCCTCACCGCTGAAGAGATTCGCACCCTGCCCAAGATTGTTTTGCATGACCACCTCGACGGCGGCCTTCGACCAACAACCCTGATCGAGCTTGCCGCGCAGATCGGACACGAGCTCCCCACCACCGATCCCGACGCGTTGGCGCGTGACTTCGCCGAGAACGCGAACTCCGGATCGCTCGTTCGCTACCTCGAGGCGTTTGCCCACACCGCTGCCGTGATGCAGACCGCCGCCAATCTCACCCGCGTTGCCCGCGAGGCCGTGGTTGACCTCGCCGCAGATGGCGTCATCTACGCCGAACTTCGGTACGCGCCTGAGCAGCACCTTGAAGGAGGGCTGACCCTCCAGGAGGTGGTCGACGCAGTCCAGGACGGCATTGAAGAGGGCATCGCCGAGGCCGCCGAGGCGGGCTTTGGCATCCGCGCCGCCGCACTTCTTGACGCGATGCGTCACCTAGACCGCTCCTATGAAATCGCCGAACTCGCGATCGCCAACCGCGGTCGTTGCTGCGTCGGATTCGACATCGCAGGGCCCGAGCTCGGCTTCCCGCCCTCGAACCACCGCGAGGCGTTCCAGTTGCTGCGCGAGAACCTCATGCCGGTCACGATTCACGCTGGAGAGGCCGACGGCGCCGCCTCCGTGGGAGAGGCCCTTGGATTGGGTAGCGCACGACGCATCGGCCATGGCGTGCGCATTCACGAAGACATCGAGGGCTTTGGCACCGACGAGGAGCCAGTGTTCGGCATCATCGCCCAGCATGCGCTCGACGAACAGATCCCGCTTGAGTGCTGCCCCACGTCGAACGTCCAGACCGGAGCGGCCCCCTCCATCGAGGATCACCCGATGCACGAGCTGCGCGACCTCGGCTTCGCGGTGACCATCAACACCGACAACCGCCTGGTATCTGGTGTATCCATGTCCGGAGAGTTCGCGGCACTGGTGGGCGCAGGCTGGACCGTCGAGGACCTCTTCGAGGCCACCCTGGTTGCCGCGTGGGGAGCGTTCCTTCCTTACGAGGAGCGCGCCGAATTGGCCGAGCGCGTGGCCGACGGGTACGAGTCGTGAGCGCCCTGACACGGGCCGACCTCGCCCACATGGTTGACCACACCCTGCTGGCGCCCACGGCCACGCCTGCTGATGTTGCCGCCCTGGTCGCGGAGGGTGCGTCGTTGGGCGTGTACTCGGTGTGCGTCTCGCCTTCGATGATTCCCGCATCCGTTCCGGACGGGCTCCTGGTGGCGGTCGTGTGCGGATTCCCTTCGGGCAAGCACACCTCGGCCGTGAAGGCCGCGGAGGCCGCTGAGTCGGTGGCCGAGGGTGCCGACGAGGTCGACATGGTGATCGACATTGGTGCGGCGCTTGCGGGTGACTTTGCAGCCGTCGAGGCCGACATTGCGGCCGTGCGCGCGGCCACCATGGGTTCACTGCTCAAGGTCATCATCGAATCGGCCGCGCTGACGGACGAGGCGATCGTCGGAGCGTGTCGCGCGGCTGTCGCCGCGGGAGCCGACTTCGTCAAGACGTCGACGGGCTTCCACCCCTCCGGTGGAGCGTCGGTGCACGCTGTGGCGCTCATGCGCGCGACTGTGGGTCCGGATATTGGTGTGAAGGCATCTGGCGGCATTCGCACGGCCGAAGCGGCACTTGCCATGGTCGCCGCGGGAGCCTCGCGCTTGGGGCTCAGCGGCACCCGCGCCGTGCTCGATGGGCTCGACGGTGTTGTGGCTCCGGAGGCGGGCGACTCCTACTAGCAGGTCGCGTGCTGGGTCCCGGCGCCTCGCATT
>JAYTGI010000317.1:0-3948 GCA_043733605.1 Demequina sp.
TTGAGAACGGCCACGGGATCCTGGCCGCTCTTCTCCTTGACGCCTTCAAGCGCGCCGTAAACGATCGCCTCGGCGACCGAGCGCTTGCCGTCGAGCAACACCTTGTTGATGAGCTGGGTGACGACTGGGGCGCCGTACACCGGGTCAATGACGATGGGGCGCTTAGGCGCCGGTCCCTTGCGAGGCATTACTTCTTCTTCTCCATCTTCGCGCCATAACGGCTGCGAGCCTGCTTGCGGTTCTTGACGCCCTGGGTGTCGAGCGAGCCGCGCACGATCTTGTACCGCACGCCGGGAAGGTCCTTCACGCGACCGCCACGCACGAGCACAATCGAGTGCTCCTGCAGGTTGTGGCCCTCGCCGGGGATGTATGCCGTGACCTCGATGCCAGACGACAAGCGCACACGAGCCACCTTGCGCAAAGCCGAGTTCGGCTTCTTGGGGGTGGTGGTGTAGACGCGCGTGCACACGCCGCGGCGCTGCGGGCTGCCCTTGAGGGCAGGAGTCTTGGACTTGGACGCCTTGGGGGTCCTCCCCTTGCGCACCAACTGCTGAATCGTAGGCACTACTTCTCCGTCTGTAGATACTGAACGCTAATCGTGTCGTCGGCCCGACCCCCGCGCCCGGGCGTGTCGCACCTGATGGGTGGTGCCTCCGGAAAGGCACACAAGAGGGCCCGACGACGCGGGCACGAGCATCTACGATACCCGGCGGCACGCCTCCAGTCAAAGTGGAAAGACCCGTGCTAGCAGGCGTCGCCAATATGGCGGCGCAACCCCACCATCATACGCGCCCCGCGGGGTGTGCTCTGCGTCGTGTCGGGGCTTGGTTTTTAGTGCGCGCGATAGTTCAATTTCACAAACCACGCGGTGAGGCCCAAGCCTGCGACGATGGCGGCGCTGGTCCACCATGCAAGGAACGTGATCATTTCGAGGCCCTTCTTGCTCGGCGGCGTGCTGCCCTTCCTATCGGCAAAGCGGCGCCGATCGTCAGCCATGTAGGTGTCAATCTCGTCACACCTGCCCGCCGGAGAGGATGGCTCGGTCCGCGCCTCTCCGTGGCCCACGCACCAGCGACGAAGGCCCCCGTCGCTCGTGATGAGCGGCGGGGGCCAACGCGCAAAACTCTCGCGTGACTAGTCGCGCGGGAAGTTGAACTCCTCGAGGCGTACTGCCTCGCCGGTGCCCTCCGAGAAGAACTGACCGTCCCACTCCTCGTACCCGAAGGTCGGGAAGAGGTTGGCCTTGGCGTCCTCGGTCGGTGTGACCGTAGCGCCGCGGTAGCGGGCCAAGCCTGTACCGGCGGGGATGAGTTTTCCAAGGATGACGTTCTCTTTGAGGCCAAGCAGCGAGTCGGACTTGCCCGACAACGCCGCCTCGGTGAGGACGCGCGTGGTCTCCTGGAACGAGGCCGCCGACAACCACGACTCGGTCGCAAGCGACGCCTTGGTGATTCCCATGAGCTCGGGACGGGCCGATGCTGGCTTGCCACCCTTCTTCACGGTGTCGCGGTTTGCGTTCTCGAAACGGCTACGCTCGGCGAGTTCGCCGGGAAGCAGGTGCGTTTCGCCTGAGTCGAGGACCGTCACACGACGCAGCATCTGCCGCACGATGACCTCGATGTGCTTGTCGTGAATCTCCACACCCTGCGAGCGGTAAACCCGCTGGACCTCGTCCACCAGGTGCTTCTGGGTGGCGCGGGGGCCGAGGATGCGAAGCACGTTCTTCGGGTCGACCGCACCCGAGATGAGCTGCTGGCCCACCTCGACGTGCTCGCCATCCTGGAACACCAAGCGCGAGCGCTTGGTCACCGGGTATGAGATCGGCTCGTCACCGTTGTCCGGCGTGATGACCAGGCGGCGCGTGGCCTCCGAGTCGTCCACGTTCATCCGACCTGCGACCTCGGCGATCGGAGCCTCACCCTTGGGGGTGCGGGCCTCGAACAGCTCCTGGACACGGGGAAGGCCCTGCGTAATGTCGTCGGCCGATGCCACACCACCGGTGTGGAAGGTACGCATTGTCAGCTGCGTTCCTGGCTCACCGATCGACTGGGCCGCGATGATGCCGACGGCCTCACCGATGTCGACGAGCTCGCGGGTGGCGAGCGAACGTCCGTAGCACTGGGCACACGTGCCCACCTTGGACTCACACGTCAGGACCGAACGGACCTTGACCTCGGTGATGCCACCGCCAATGAGCGCGTCAAGAATGACGTCGCCAATGTCGATGCCAGCTTTGGCCAGCACCTTGCCGTCCGCGCCGACCACATCGGTCGCAAGCGTGCGAGCGAACACCGAGGTGGCCACGCGCTCGTGTTGAACGATATTGCCTGCACCGTCGGTCTCGATAATCGGCATCGTGAGGCCACGCTCGGTGCCACAGTCGTCCTCGCGCACGATGACGTCCTGAGACACGTCCACAAGACGACGCGTGAGGTAGCCGGAGTCGGCGGTACGCAGCGCCGTGTCCGCGAGGCCCTTGCGGGCGCCGTGGGTGGCGATGAAGTACTCAAGAACCGACAGGCCCTCGCGGTAGTTCGACTTGATGGGACGCGGGATGATCTCACCCTTAGGGTTTGACACGAGTCCACGCATACCGGCGATCTGACGCACCTGCATCCAGTTACCACGAGCACCCGAGCCGACCATTGTCTGCACGGTGTTGTACTTGGGGAAGGACTTGCGCATCTCTACGTCCACCTCGTTGGTGGCACGCGTCCAGATCTCGATGAGCTCCTGTCGACGCTCCGGGTTGGTGATGAGACCGTTGTCGTATTGGTCCTGCACCTTCGCGGCCTGCACCTCGTAGCGGTCGAGGATCTCCTGCTTGTTCGCGGGAGTCACCACGTCGCCGATGGCGATCGTGACGCCCGAACGGGTCGCCCAGTGGAAGCCAGAGGCCTTGAGAGCATCGAGCGATGCGGCGACCTCAACCTTCTCGTAGCGCTCCGCCAAGGTGTTGACGATGTCGGCAAGAACCTTCTTGTCGACGTCGCGGTTCACGTACGGAAATGACACGGGGAGCAGCCCGTTAAAGATGGCCCGACCAAGCGTCGTCTTCAGCGTGACAATGTCGCCGAACTTCCAGCCCTCTGGTGTGACCCAGCCGGCCGGCGGAACTGTCTCGCCGTCAACACGGAGGAGGACCTCGGTGCCGATGGTGATGACGCCGGCGTCGAGGGCCATGATGGCCTCTGCCTCGGAGCCGAACGCGAGGCCCTCGCCCTTTGAGCCCGGTTTCATGAGCGTCAGGTGGTAGAGGCCGATGATCATGTCCTGGGTGGGCATGGTCACCGGTCGGCCATCGGACGGCTTCAGGATGTTGTTGCTCGAGAGCATGAGGATGCGGGCCTCGGCCTGCGCCTCCGCGCTGAGCGGCAAGTGCACTGCCATCTGGTCACCGTCGAAGTCGGCGTTGAACGCCGCACACACGAGCGGGTGCAGGTGAATGGCCTTGCCCTCAACCAACTGAGGCTCGAACGCCTGGATTCCTAGGCGGTGAAGCGTCGGCGCGCGGTTGAGAAGCACGGGGTGCTCGCGGATGACCTCTTCGAGCACGTCCCACACCTCGGGGCGTGAACGCTCGACCATGCGCTTTGCAGACTTGATATTCTGCGCGTGGTTGAGCTCGACGAGACGCTTCATGACGAACGGCTTGAAAAGCTCGAGGGCCATCTGCTTAGGCAGACCGCACTGGTGCAGCTTGAGCGTGGGGCCGACGACGATGACCGAACGGCCCGAGTAGTCGACGCGCTTGCCGAGCAGGTTCTGACGGAAGCGACCCTGCTTGCCCTTGAGCGTATCCGACAGCGACTTCAGCGGCCGGTTGTTGGCGCCGCGCAGCACACGGCCGCGGCGGCCGTTGTCGAAGAGCGCGTCAACGGCCTCTTGCAGCATTCGCTTCTCGTTGCGAATGATGATGTCGGGCGCGTTGAGCTCTTGCAGACGCTT
>JAYTGI010000318.1:0-3937 GCA_043733605.1 Demequina sp.
CCGGAAGGCGCGTCTGACATGATGGCACGCGACGGACGCGCATGGAGGCGACCATGATCATTGATCTTCCTCGCACCACCACGGTGGATATCAACGCGGAGCTACTCAAGCTACGCAAGGAGGGCGGCGTCATCACGATCGGACGCGTGATGACCCTAGTCATCGACGCCACGGACGCCGACGCAGAGGAAGCCATTCGCACCGCGAACGTCGCCTCGCGCGAGCACCCTTGCCGCATCATCGTCTTGTCTCCTCAAGAGGACTCGGACGATCTCGACGGCCAAATTCGGGTGGGTGGGGACGCAGGCGCCTCCGAGGTCATCGTGTTGAGGCCTGCGCTGAGTGCCATGGAGCATGCGGACACCCTCATCACTCCCCTCCTGCTTCCCGATACGCCGATCGTCGCGTGGTGGGCGTCCGTTGTGCCGCTGGTGCCTTCCGCCACAGGCATCGGCGCGATGGCGCAACGCCGCATCACCGACGCCAAGGGCGCATCCAATCCGAAGGCACTGCTGTGCGCGCTGTCGGGGGCTTACACTCCCGGCGACACCGATCTCGCCTGGACGCGGATTACACGCTGGCGCGCGTTGCTCGCCTCCGCGCTCGAACAGGTCTCCGACCAGCGCGTGACCAAGGCGCGCATTCACGGGGACGTGAACTCGCCTTCGATTCTGCTTCTGGGCGCATGGCTGCGCGGGGCTCTTGGCTGCGAGTTCGAGGCCACCTACGATCCGGAGGCGACTGGGCTCATCTCTGTGTGTCTTGATACTCCCTCTGGCTCGATCGTCATCGAACGGCCAGATGGTCTCAACGCGACCCTGAGCCAGCCCGGACAGCCCCCGCACATCATCACCCTTCCATCTCGCACCCAGGCCGAGTGCCTCGCCGAGGAGTTGCGCCGCATGGACAACGACCCCGTCTACGGCGAGGCGTTGCGACAGATCGCGCACTGCTGATGCGCAGCGTGGTGATCTACGCCGACCAGCAAGCCGTCGCCGATGCCACGGCGGCACGACTTGGAGTGACAATCTCCGATGTGCTCGCTCAGCGCGGCGTGGCGCACGTGGTGCTCACCGGGGGCACCGTGGGAATCGGGCTTCTCGCCTCCCTCGCATCGTCTCCGCTCGTGGGCCTCATCGACTGGACCAGCGTGCATGTGTGGTGGGGCGACGAACGCTTTGTGGGCGCAGGCGACGCCGACCGCAACGAGGGCCAGGCTCAAGAGGCGCTTCTGGGCCGACTGCCGCTTCCGGAGGAGAATATCCACAGGATGGGTTCCTCCGGCGACTTCGCAAGCGCCGAGCATGCCGCCGCGGCCTACGCCGACGAGATCGCGGCCTACGGCCGGCCCACGTGGGACGTGCTGATGCTGGGTATGGGCCCAGACGGCCACGTGGCGTCGCTGTTCCCTGGCCACCCCGTCTACGCCGCCCAGGAGGTTGCCTCCACCGACGTTGCCGAGGCGGGCATCGCCGCAACGGGCATCGCCGCAACGGGCATCGCAGAAGCGGTCGCCGTCAACGACTCCCCCAAGCCTCCGCCCACTCGCGTGAGCCTGAGTCTCGCGTCAATCAATCGCGCGCGCGAGGTATGGGTGGTCGCTGCGGGCGCGCCCAAGGCCGATGCGGTGTCGCGCGGCCTCGCGGGTGACAAGAACCTGCCTGTCGCGGCGGTTGCGGGCACTGAGCGCACTCTGTGGCTGCTGGATGCGGCCGCGTCGACACGCATCTAGCCTGCGCGAATAGGGCCTACTGTCAGGCACGTGTGCGTGACTTCTCGCACGGGAACTAGTGCTTCTTTCCCATCAGCAGGTCACGGCCGTCGGTCTGCACGCCATCCGTTGCGGGAAGCAACCCGTGCACCGTGTGGATGATCGCGTCGATGTCGAACAGATCCGGCTTGGAGTAGACCTCGTTACCGTCGGCGCGGAACGTGAAGACTCCCTTGCTGCCTGTCTTCAGCGTCACCGACTCCATGCGGCCACCGAACTCTTCAAGCAACCGGGTCTGCGCCTCGGTTGCTCGCGACAGATATCCGCAAGGGACGCAGTATTCGATCTCGATCTTCATGTCTACCTCCAATGGGGATAGCAACAGAAGCGATGCTTGCATTCCCGCGGACGGGCAATACCCACCAAAAAGGTGGCGCGGCGCTACTCCGCCGCAACGAACCCGCGGCGGGCGCGCAAGGCGTCGAGTGCCTCCCTGAGCAACTCCTCGCCCTCGGCGTCGGTGCGGCGCTCCTTCACGTATGCCAGGTGCGTCTTGTAGGGCTCATTGCGCAGGGGCTCGGGCGGGTTGTTCGGATCCAGTCCACCAGGGAGCCCACAGCGTGTGCAGTCCCATTCAGCAGGGATCTCACGATCGTCGGTGACAGCGAACTTGGGCCTCGTGACGTGGCCCTTTGCGCAGTAATACGAAAAGACTTCGCGGGGTGCGCACTCGCCGCGTTCCGCCTCGCCAATAGGGCCAGCGCCTACGCGCGACCCACGAATTGCACTACCACCTGCCATGGCGTATTCCCTTGATGCGTCTGGGGCTACTTAGCCCGCGAATTTTTCGATGAGGCCGAGCAACACGATCGACATCCCCCATACGATCGCGACGCCCCACGTAATGCGGGATAGGTTGCGCTCGCCAACCGCGGAACTCTGAATGCCCGAAGCAATGCCGCCGCCAAACACATCGGTGATGCCGCCGCCGCGGCCCTGGTGCACCAGCACGAGGGCGATGACGAGCCCGCTCGTCGTCAGTAATAGCACCCACAAGACGGTGGTAAGAATTTGCACGATTCTCCTCGTTCACAAGACGTTGGCTACAGGATACGCGACGCACAGCGTCGCGCCCACGCCTCGGCCGCCAGCGGTTCCCTGCCGCGCCCGATAAGGCACGCGACAGGGACCAAGGCTAGGCCGTGACGTGCTCGAGGAAGCGGACGATCTTCGCGAACTCCTCTGGGTCGAGGCTTGCGCCACCCACGAGGGCTCCGTCGACATCGACCTCGGCCATGAGCTGCGCGATCGAGCTCGACTTCACCGAGCCACCATAGAGAACGCGGACGCCTGCTGCGAGCTCGGCGTCGTACAGTTCCTCAAGCTTGCCGCGGATCGCTCCACAGACTTCCTGAGCGTCTGCAGGGGTTGCAACCTCGCCAGTACCGATCGCCCACACGGGCTCATAGGCGATGACGACGTCCTTGGCCTGCTCCGCAGGGATGCCCGCGAGCGAGCCCTCGACCTGAGCAAGCGTGTAGGCCACCTGGTCGCCGGCCTTGCGGATGTCGAGGCCCTCGCCCACACACACGATGGGAACGATGCCATTGTCGAACGCGGCCTTGGCCTTGGCGGCCACGGTCGCATCGGTCTCGTTGTGGTACTGGCGACGCTCCGAGTGACCAACGACCGCGAAGTCGCAACCGAGCTTGGCCAGCTGAATACCGGAGACCTCACCCGTGTACGCGCCGGACGCGTGCTGCGAGATGTCCTGCGAGCCGTATTTGATGTCGAGCTTGTCAGCGTCGATCAGGGTCTGCACCGACCGCAGCGAGGTGAACGAGACCATGACGGCGGCCTCGACCTTGGTGAAGTCATGCTTGGCATCGCGCAAGAGCCACGCGAGCTTCTGCACGGTATGCGTCGCCTCGAGGTGGTCGAGGTTGAGCTTCCAGTTGCCTGCGATGAGCGGCGTACGTGCCATGGTCTAGCCCTCCAGAACGGCGAGGCCAGGGAGAACCTTGCCCTCGAGCAGTTCGAGCGACGCGCCGCCACCCGTTGAGATGTGGCCGAAGCCGGCTTCGTCGAAGCCGAGGATGCGGACCGCCGCGGCAGAGTCGCCGCCGCCAACCACGGAGAATCCATCGGAGTCGATCATTGCCTGAGCGACGGCCTTGGTACCTCCCGCGAATGCGGGGAATTCGAACACGCCCATGGGGCCGTTCC
>JAYTGI010000319.1:0-10400 GCA_043733605.1 Demequina sp.
CACCCCCACAGGGAGCCGAACTCCACAAGATAGGAAAGAGAGACCACCATGTCAGCGCCACTGCGCGTAGCAATGATCGGCAACGGCTTCATGGGAGCGGCGCACTCCCAGGCCTGGCGCGTCGCCCCCCGGTTCTTCGACCTTGACCGCGTGCCCGCGATGGCTGTGGTCGTGGGACGCGATGAGCAAAAGAACGCCCAGCTCGCCGAGCACTGGGGCTGGCAAGACGCTGCGACCGACTGGCGCGAGGTGGTGACCCGCGACGATGTCGACATCGTCGACATCGTGACCCCTGGCCACACTCATGCTGAAATCGCCGTCGCGGCTCTCGAGGCAGGCAAGCACGTGTTGTGCGAGAAGCCTTTGGCCAACTCCGTTGATGAGGCGGAGGCGATGGCGCATGCCGCGGATCGCGCTGTCAAAGGCGGCGCCTTTGCCATGGTGGGGTTCACGTATCGACGCGTGCCCGCCGCGACTTTCGCGCGGCAGTTGGTGCGCGAGGGTTTTGTCGGCGAGGTACGCCAGGTGCGCGCCGAGTACCTTCAGGACTGGCTCGTTGACGCCGAATCCCCCCTCACGTGGCGCTTGGACAAGTCCAAGGCGGGCTCCGGAGCTTTGGGTGACATCGGCGCGCACGCGATCGACCTCGCGCAGTTCATCACGGGCGAAAGCCTCACGAGCGTCAGCGGGTCGCTCGAGACCTTCGTGACGGAGCGACCCATGGTCGGGGAGCGTCTGGGCCTGTCTGGCACTGCCTCGGACGAGCGTGGGCGGGTCACAGTAGATGACTGTGCGCTGTTCATGGCGAGGCTGTCTGGTGGCGGCCTCGGTACCTTCACGGCGACGCGGTTCGCGACCGGCAGGAAGAACGCCCTGCGTGTCGAGATTTCGGGGGACAAGGGTGCGATTGCATTCGACCTCGAGGACATGAACAGCCTCAGCCTGTACGACGCGACGGCTCCCGCCGATCGACGAGGCTTCACCAAGGTCTTGGTGACGGAGCCGTCCCATCCGTACATGTCGGCATGGTGGCCGCCTGGTCACATGCTCGGCTACGAGCACGCGTTCTCTCACCAGGTCCGCGACTTTGTCACGGCGATCGCCGCGGGCGAGCAGCCCACGCCGTCGTTCGCCGACGGGTGGCAGGTCCAGCGCGTACTCGACGCCGTCGAGCGCAGCGCAGGCACCGGCAGCTCATGGACTGACACGGCATCCTAAGTACGACCACGGAAGGAATCACAGCAATGGCGCGACCGATTACCTTGTTCACCGGCCAATGGGCCGACCTTCCCCTCGAGGAGGTTGCACAACTCGCCTCCGCTTGGGGTTACGACGGTCTCGAACTCGCGTGCTGGGGCGATCACCTCGACCCCTGGCGTTGGGATGACGAGGACTATGTGCAGGGCAAGCTCGACTTGCTCGCGAAGTACAACCTCAAGTGCTGGGCGATCTCCAACCACCTCAAGGGCCAGGCGGTGTGCGACGAGATCGATCAGCGCCACCGCGACATCGTTTCGGACAAGGTGTGGGGCGACGGCGATCCCGAGGGAGTGCGCCAGCGCGCCGCCGAAGAGATGAAGAACACCGCACGCCTGGCGGCGAAGTTGGGTGTGAAGACGGTCGTCGGCTTCACAGGCTCGTCCATCTGGAAGTATGTTGCGATGTTCCCGCCCGTGGGCCAGGACGTCATCGATGCGGGATACAAGGACTTCGCAGACCGCTGGAACCCGATCCTCGATGTTTACGACGAGGTGGGTGTGCGCTTCGCACACGAGATTCACCCCAGTGAGATTGCGTACGACTACTGGACCACAGTGCGCACTCTAGAAGCGATTGGACACCGCGAGGCGTTTGGCATCAACTGGGATCCGAGCCACATGGTATGGCAGGACATCGACCCCGTGGCGTTGCTGTGGGACTTCAGGGACCGTATCTATCACGTGGACTGCAAGGACACGCGCAAGCGCATGACGAACGGCCGCAACGGACGCCTGGGTTCCCACCTTCCGTGGGCTGATCCGCGCCGCGGGTGGGACTTCATCTCGACCGGTCACGGCGACGTGCCGTGGGAAGACGCGTTCCGCATGCTCAATCAGATCGGCTACGAGGGGCCTCTGTCGGTCGAGTGGGAGGATGCGGGCATGGACCGTCTTTTGGGAGCGCCCGAGGGTTTGGAGTTTGTGCGCCGGCTCGCCTTCGATGCGCCGGATGCCGCATTTGATGCGGCGTTTAGTAGCAAGGAGTAGATGCAGCACCGTCTGCCCGCTGGAGAGGAGCACTCGCCGCCTGGGTGTACGAGCCCATGAGGTCGGTATCATTGTGAGAACAGTGACGCGGCTGATAGGGGCAACGAGGATGGGCAAGCGAGGCTTGATCGTTCGAGGTGGGTGGGAAGGTCACGACCCGGTCGCCGCCACGGAGGTCTTCATCCCGGCGCTCGAGTCCGCGGGCTTTGAACTGGACTTTGAAGACACTCCAGAAATCTATGCCGATGCTGCGGCCATGAGCCGCTACGACCTCGTGGTGCAGTGCCTCACGATGACGAGCGCGACGGTAGACGAGGTCGAGGGGCTTCGCCAGGCAGTGGCGGCGGGTGCTGGCCTCATGGGGTGGCACGGGGGCATCATCGACTCCTTCAGGGCGTCCACCGACTACTTGCAACTGGTCGGCGCGCAGTTTGCGGCTCACCCCCATGCGCCGGAGGACCGTGGGCGTACCGATGTCGAGCCGTATCGCGACTACACAGTGCACATCACGGAGGCGGGTTCCGAGCACCCCGTCACGCGCACCATGGAGGACTTCGACGTCCGTACCGAGCAGTATTGGATCCTCACGGACAACCTCATTGAGGTGCTTGCCGATTGCGTCCTTGTTCCCGGCGACGGCGATGAGTGGCTCGAATCGGTGACAATGCCAGTGGTGTGGACACGTCGGTGGGGTGCGGGCCGGATCTTCGCGACGTCGCTCGGTCACACGGTGGACGTGCTCAAGGACCCCACGGTGCGGTCGCTCGTCGAGCGCGGCATGGTGTGGGCCGCACGCTAGGCGGGCGCTGGCGCTGGCACGGCTAGGCGTCGGCGCGTACCAGCGTCTCGACGGACTCGACGGAGAGCACTTGCTGTATCGCCATGGCCGACGCGCCCGATACCGCGGCGTCATGTTTCCCGCGTGATCGCACAATCTGCAGGCTTCCCGTTGCCAGCGCGGCTGAGTGCGTGTAGATCACCTCACGGGCCCCCGCCAGTAGATGGTCTCCTGCGTTCGCGATGGATCCGCCAAGCACGATGACCGCGGGGTTAATCAGGCTCACACACGTGGTCAGTACGCGCCCAATGATTCGTCCCGCCTCACGCACGGCTCGCACAGCGTCAACATCTCCACGCCCAACAGCGGCGACGATGTCTGCCGTGCTTTGGATGTCCGCGCCCTGCACCCGCAGCTTTGCGGCGATCGCGGGACCCGCGGCGACAGCCTCCAGGCATCCGTGAGAACCGCACCTACACTCCACTCCGTCTGCTTCTGGGACCCAAATGTGACCGATGTCGCCCGCGATACCTTGTGCTCCGCGGTGCACGCGGCCACCCACAATCACACCCGCGCCGATGCCGGTCGCTACCTTCACAAAGAGCAAATCCGCCACGTCTGACCAATAGTCGTGATGTTCGCCGAGCGCCATCACGTTCACGTCGTTGTCGACGTAGATGGGCACTTCGAGCGCCCTTCTGAGGACACCAGGCACGTCGAAACGTGCCCATCCCGGCATGATCGGGGGGTCCACCGGTTGTCCGGTCGCGTGTTCCACGGGTCCAGGTAGACCCACGCCCATGGCGCGCAATGTGACGCGTTCATTTTGCTGTTCAAGCAGGCGCATGCCTTGCTCGATGACCCACCCAAGAATGATGTCTGGTCCTGCCGCGATGGCAAGCGCTGCGTCTATGTCCGCGATCTTGGTGCCGTGCAAGTCCGTGAGCGCCACGTGCACGTGGGTGGCGCCGATATCCACGCCGAGCACCGCGTGCCGGGTGCCATCGAAGGCGAACTGCCGTGATGGACGACCTCCGGTAGATACCGCGTCGGCAACCGGGGCAATGAGGTTGACACGAAGGAGGGCGTCAACGCGTGCAGCCACGGTGGACCGTGCGAGTCCGGTCAATGCTGCGAGTTCCGATCGCGTACGCGGAGTCCCGTCGCGCAGAATCTGAAAGACTTCCGATTGCGCGGCGCCCGTGAGTGCCTCTTGGCCGCGGGCATCAATCATGCAGGGATTCTATCGCGCGGGCCGTGGGTACATCTCCAAGAAAGACCTCAGTGGGCAACTTTTGCCTGACAATCGGCATAACCGAATTCTCTCAGGGTCGTCGACGACTTCGTGGAGCGCGCTCTTGAACGAATACGACGAGTTCAATTCGATCGAGATCTTGTCGCCATCGAGGCCAGACCGCACGGGAGCGAGGCGAACAGCCTCGACAACTCCGGGAAATCCTGATTCTCGTACGTCGTCGTCGGGAAGACACCGCGGACCGGTTGCAGCAAGACCGCGGTCATCGAGAATGGCCACGACACGAAACCACCACTCGAATTCGCCCCAAACAAACTGAAGACGAGGCGCAACACCAAGAAGATGCTCACCATCGAAAACGGACCATCGAAGATTCGCAGGGCGACGGGACGCACGAAGGCCGCGCAGAAAAGGGACGGCGCGCGCCGATGCGAGAATCGACGAGAATCGGGGGCTTCTCGCCCCTGACTGGGTTGGGCAAATGCGCCACGCAGCGCGGCGCGCCGCAAGAGCGTTCTTTGCGCATCGCGGCCGCACGATGCTAGTGTTGTTCTGCTCCCCCGGAAGGCGCCTATCGCCCCGGCGGACAGCAAACCACGTTCCACGCGTCGGTACGACGACGTCGCATGACGCGCCCGTGGAAGCACTCGCACCTCTGGAGCCACCGTGGCTCGTGCGAGGAAGGGAAACTCGTGACAGACACCACAGTCGCCGCCAGCACATCCGCGGCACTTAGCGCCATGAAACTGCCCCAGCTCCAGGCACTCGCCTCCGAGCTCGGCGTTGCAGGCGTCTCCAAACTCAAAAAGAGCGACCTCGTCGACGCGATCAACAACGGGGGAGTCGCGAAGGCGGCGCCCGCCCGTACTGCGTCGGCCGATGTTGCATCCACCAACGCCGCGCCAGCCCGCACGTCGTCGCGTTCGTCGCGATCTTCTCGGTCGGCCAGCTCCGCGCAGACCACCATCGAGGCGTCTCCCTCGGTCGAGGTCTCTGCCGCATCCGCGTCAGCGCCCGCTGGCGACTCCCAGGAGTCGTCCGACGAGCGCGCACTCAGGGCAAAGGAAGCCGTCGCGCTTGCAGCGACAGGCGACCAGGGCGGCGAGCGCCAACAAGGCGAGCGCCAGCAGAGCGAGCGAAGCCAGAACGGTCGCCACAGCGGTCGCAACCAGCAGTCTGGAAACCAGCAGTCTGGAAACCAGCAGCGCCAGCGAGGCGACTCTGGTGACGACTCCGGTGAAGGCGACGGCCGCCGCCAGCAGCAGTCTGGAAACCAGCAGCGCCAGCGGGGCGACTCTGGCGATGACTCCGGTGAAGGCGACAGCCGCCGCCAGCAGCAGTCGCAGCAGCAGTCGCAGCAACCGCGTGGAGACGAAGAGGACCGCAACGGTCGCCGTCGCCGTGGCCGCGGCCGCGGCCGCACCGCCACCACTGGCGGGCGCGTAGATGGACGCCAGCAGGGCGGCCAGATGGAGTCCGCGGACGAGGATGACGTCTGGGATGACGACGAGTTGACGCCCGTTGGCGGCATCGTCGACGTTCTCGACAACTACGGCTTTATTCGCACCACGGGCTACCTGCCTGGTAAGTCGGATGTCTACGTGTCGATGAACCAGGTCCATAAGTACGGCCTGCGCAAGGGCGACGCCGTCAGCGGCTCCGCACGCCTGCCCCGTCCCGGCGAACG
Source organism: Demequina sp. (assembly GCA_043733605.1). Classification (GTDB taxonomy): domain Bacteria; phylum Actinomycetota; class Actinomycetes; order Actinomycetales; family Demequinaceae; genus Demequina. The sequence continues at coordinate 5,967 of JAYTGI010000319.1, forward strand.
CGGCCAGCGCCAGAAGTTCAGCGCGCTTGCCACAATCGACAAGGTCAATGGCATGGAGCCGGAAGAGGCCATGGATCGGCCCAACTTCGGCGACCTGACCCCGCTGTACCCCCAGGCTCGCTTGCACCTTGAGACCGACCCCCGCAACCTCACCAACCGCGTGATTGACCTGGTCGCTCCTATCGGTAAGGGCCAGCGTGGACTCATCGTCTCGCCCCCCAAGGCGGGTAAGACCCTCGTGCTGCAGTCGATCGCGAACGCGATTGCCGTGAATAACCCCGAGGTTCACCTCATGGTTGTCCTCGTGGACGAGCGGCCTGAAGAGGTCACGGACATGCAGCGCACGGTCAAGGGGGAGGTCATCGCCTCGACCTTCGACCGCCCTGCCGAGGACCACACCACGATCGCCGAACTGGCCATCGAGCGTGCCAAGCGTCTGGTCGAGATGGGCCAAGACGTCGTCGTGCTTCTCGACTCGATCACCCGCCTGGGCCGTGCCTACAACCTGGCCGCACCCGCGTCGGGACGTATCTTGTCGGGTGGTGTCGACTCGTCGGCCCTGTACCCGCCCAAGCGCTTCTTTGGCGCCGCGCGCAACATCGAGAACGGCGGCTCGCTCACCATCCTGGCCACCGCTCTTGTCGAGACCGGTTCCAAGATGGACGAGGTCATCTTCGAGGAGTTCAAGGGCACAGGCAACATGGAGCTGAAGCTCTCGCGCCAGCTCGCAGACCGCCGCATCTTCCCCGCAGTGGACGTCAACGCGTCTGGCACGCGCCGCGAAGAGATCCTCATCAGCCCCGAAGAGCTCAAGGTCAGCTGGAAGCTGCGCCGCGTGCTCGCCGGACTCGAGCAGCAGCAGGCGATCGAGCTGCTCCTCGGCAGGCTCAAGGAGAACAAGACAAACGCCGAGTTCCTCATGACGGTCGCAAAGACCACTCCTGGTGGGCCCGAAGACAAGGACTAGTCCTCCGCGTTCGCGTTCCTCGCGCAGGGGCCGGTTCCGCCGTATGGCGGGTCCGGCCCTTTTGCGTGCCCGGCACGTGTCCGACAACATGCAACCCAGCCCGAGCGGCCCAAGAATGCACACACATCCGAAACCACCATAAATGGGGCCTTGTACCCAAAGCGCGCAATCCCTAAACTCTGGACAGGTTGCCCCGGCCCACGGTTACCACCAACCCGAGGGTCAGGTCGTCCTGACAGGCGGCCGTGTCGATGCGGCCGCCCCCTTTGCATCGTCGCCGTCACGAGCGGTTGCGGTGCTCCTCATCTATAGGAGGCATACGTGCGCACTTCTTTACTGGCGGTCACCGCTGCAGCGATCCTTGGCCTGGGCGTGATCGGGTCTCCGCCCGCAAACGCGTCGCCGCCATCCAATGCATCGCCCCCTGTGTCTCCCGAGACCTCCGAGGCCGTTGCATCGGACAACCTCCCGAACCCACTCGACGAAAAGCGCAGCGCGCTGCGTCAGGCGGCAATTACGGGTGTGCTTGACGGTGCGTTCCAGACGGAGCAGCGCGGCGAGAGCACCGTTGTGAAGGTCGGCTCGACGGACGCGGCTTCGGCCGCTCCAGGGACCAACGCGCGCGGCGCCGCCGGCTCGAAGGCGAAGGACCAATACGTCGAGCTTTCGCGCGAGACCACGGACCGCGTCTTCGTCGTGCTCGCGGACTTTGGTGATCAGGCGTCTCCATACCCGCCCGCCGAGAATGCGCAGCGCACCGAGGGGCCACTTCACAACCAGATTCCCAAGCCGAACCGCAAGACGGACAACAGCACCGTATGGCAGCCGGACTACTCGCAGGCCTACTTCCAGAACCTCTACTTTGGCGACGACGAGTCGTTGCGCGGCTATTACGAGAGCCAGTCCTCCGGCCGCTACAGCGTGAACGGCGAGGTCACCGATTGGGTGAAGGTTCCGTACACCGAGGGGCGCTACGGCACCGACATCTGCGGGGAGACCGTCTGCTCGAGCGTCTGGGCGCTCGTGCGCGATGCCGCGAACATTTGGTACGACGATCAGTTGGCGCAGGGGCGTTCCGTCGCGGACGTCAACGCGGACCTACAGTCCTTCGACCAGTGGGACCGCTACGACTTCGATGGCGACGGCGACTTCAACGAGCCGGACGGCTACATCGACCACTTCCAGATCGTGCACGCGGGCGGCGACCAGGCAGATGGCGACTCGATCTACGGCGACGACGCGATCTGGTCGCACCGCTGGTACGCGTACTACACCGGCGCGGGCGCGACTGGACCGTCGAACAACCTCCTGGGTGGCACCCAGATTGGGAACTCGGGCGTGTGGATCGGTGACTACACGATGCAGCCGGAGAACGGTGGGCGCAGCGTTTTCTACCACGAGTACGGGCACGACCTCGGCTTGCCGGATGACTACAACGTCCAGTCCGGCGGCGACAACAACAACGAGCACTGGACCCTGATGGCTCAGAGCCGACTTGGCGCCAAGCACGATCAAGGAATCGGAGAGCGAGGCGGCGACCTGGGCGCGTGGAACAAGCTCCAGCTCGGTTGGCTCAACTATTCATACGTCGAGGCTGGCGACCACGCGACGATGGACCTCGGCCCCTCGGAGTACAACACGAACAAGCCTCAAGCGCTGATTGTTGGCCTACCCGAGAAGGAGGTCACTGTCGATCTGGGCACTCCAGCATCGGGCGCCTACCAGTGGTACAGCGGCACCGGAGACAACCTGTCGAGCACGTTGACCCGATCGGTCACCCTGCCAGAGGGCTCTCCGCAGTTGACCTTCCAGACGAGGTATGACGTCGAACAGGGCTACGACTACTTCTACGTCGAGGTCGACAGCGGCGCGGGATACGTGCCCCTAGAGGGCACGATCACGAACGCGGCCGACACGGTGGCAACCGATGGCACCCAGGCGGACTGGATCGGCGCATCGTTCGACCTGAGCGCATATGCGGGGCAAACCGTCTCACTGCGCTTCAGGTACCTGACGGACGGTGGAGTCGCTGGGAACGATCCGGACGTGGCAGATGGCGTGTTCCTTGACGACATCGCGATCGACGGGGTGTTCACAGATGGCGCCGAGGAGGGTGACAACGGGTGGACGGTCGATGGCTTCTCCGCCGTTGGTTCGACGAGCACGAACTCGTTCCCGAACTACTACATCGCCGCGTACCGCTCGTACACGTCGTTTGACCAGTACCTGAAGACCGGCCCGTACTTCTTCGGCTACGCGAGCACCAAGCCGGACTATGTGGATCACTTCTCGTACCAAGAGGGTCTGCTCATCTCGTATTGGGACCTCTCGTACGCGGACAACGACACCTTCGCCCACCCTGGGAGCGGCCGCAACCTATACATCGACTCGCGTCCGCAGCCGATGACCGACGTCAACGGCAACTTGTGGAGGGCTCGCGTCCAGGTCTACGACGCACCCTTCAGCGTCAAGACGGCGGACTCGTTCACGCTCCACATCAACGGGGTACCGAGCAAGATCAAGGGCGCCAAGGCCAATCCGCTGTTCGACGACACCCAGCAGTATTGGTTCGCCGAGCTTCCGAACCACGGAGCCAAGCTGCCTGGCGCAGGGGTGGAAATCAAGGTGCTGCGCCAGCGAGCCGACAGGATCTCCGTCGAGGTTTCCTGACGCGGAAGGCTCGAGGAGCGCACGCTTTCACGGCGGCGGCGATGGTCGGGAGAACCGGCCTCGCCGTCGCGGTGATTGCGGCAGCCTTGGGCGCCTGTGGCCCGAGCGCCGGTTCGGGGGAGGAGAATGGGGGTGTGCCTAGTCCCTCCGCCTCCGCGAGCGCGCCGTCGTCGATGTCGCCCTCGGAACTGCCGACGCTCGCGAAGCCGACGGCGCCGCCCTCGTCGCCGACCGACATCCTGCCTCGCGGCGTGCTGGCAGGACGCATTACGGCACTCACTGAAACGTGTACTGAAGTCACGACCGACGACGGCGTGGCGTGGTCGCTCGTCGGTGACGTGGAGGTTGCGCTCACTGTGGGCGACACGGTCACCGCGCGCGTGGTGGAACTCGAGGCCGACGCCAAGGAATGCGGCTCGGGCACTCCGGCACACCTGGTGTCGATCCGTGTGGTCGGGCGGTAGTAAGCCGAGGGCCGGCCGCGGTAAGTCGGCTCGGTGTCGTGTGTCATGGCGTGCTCCCTATCCTTTACCCATCACATGCAGGAACCGGCCCAAAGTGTCCGAGGCGGCGCAAAAGACGTGCGACAGAGCGGCGCGTGGGAACACCGCGTAGGCAGGTTGCGTTCAACTCTGGCAGAATGGAACGCTGGCCAGCCGGTTCACCGTTGCAAGGTATGCGTACGGACCCGGCGGCACACAAAGGGAGATCATGAAGAAAGACATCCACCCCGAGTACGTGGCCACCACTGTCACGTGCACCTGCGGTAACACTTTCGAGACCAAGTCCACCGTGCT
>JAYTGI010000320.1:0-10374 GCA_043733605.1 Demequina sp.
GGGCCGTCGCCGGTGACGGTGATCACGGCGCCGCACGGCTACGGCCAGTCGCGGGCGATCGCGGCAGAGCTGCGCAGGGCGCGACATGGACTCGACGCCCCCACGGTTGCGTGGGGGCGCATGGCGGTGATCGCCAGGTCGACCACGGTGCTGAGATCGATACGGTCGGATTTGTTGGCGGCAGACATCCCGTGCGAATCGCTGGGAGAGGGAGTCGCCCTGCACAAGGAACCCGCGGTGTCGCCACTGCTCACGATCCTGCGTGCGGCGCTTGGCACGCCGTGGACAGAAGAGGACGCGGTCGAGGTCCTCACTTCGCGCCTCATCGGGCTCGACCCCGTGGGTGTGCGGCGGCTGCGCAGAGATCTCGTGCGCGAGGAACGGTCAAGCGGGGGTTCGCGGTCATCCAACGAATTGTTGGTCGAAGCCCTCACGCGACCGGCTGGGTTCGCCTCACTTGCGGGTGCCGAAGCGGTTGCCGCGGGGCGCGCATGCGCCGCCCTTGCCGCGGCCAGCTCCAAGGTGGCAAGAGGGAACGCGACGGCGGGTGAGGTGGTGTGGGCGGCCTGGGAGGCGCTCGCCTTAGCCGAAGCCTGGAGGGAATCGGCGCTGTCCGGTTCTGCCAGAGATGACGCCGATCTCGACGCGATCATCGGCCTGTTGAGGGCCGCTCAGACATTCAACGAGCGACTTCCAGAGGCCCGAGCCGAGGCGTTTCTTGACTACCTCGAGGGCCAGGACTTTGCCGCGGACAGCCTGGGCGCACGCGCTGCGACCGCCAACGCCGTGTCTTTCGCGACTGCGGCGTCTGCTCAAGGGCGCGAGTGGGACGTTGTCGCGATTGCGGGTCTCGAGGAGGGCGCCTGGCCCCGGCTCACCTTGCGCGACTCGCTACTGGGGGCGCAAAGGCTCGCTGATGCGGTTGCCGATGGTCCCGTCGGGGCGGCAGAGAGGGCCACGGGAAGCACGGACCTACGCTCGGCACGTGCGGCGGTATTGGATGACGAGACGCGTGCGCTCTTGGTCGCCGCATCGCGCGCGCGTTCGCGGTTGATCGTGACCGCCGTGGATGACGGCGAGACGCGACCATCGCGATTCATGGCCCTGATCGAGCAAGCGGCAGGGGTGACGAGGGTCGTAGCATCGTCGCGGCGAGGTGTCGCCGACCTGCGGTCAGCGGTCGCCGCCTTGCGGTCGGGGGCGGGTCTGCCTGTCGCGGATGCGGCATTCGGGGGCTCCAGTCATGGAGGCGACAACGGCGACGCACGGGAGGCGCTTATCGAATCGCGAGCGACGATGCTCGCATTGCTCGCTCGAGAAGGCGTCGCGGGGGCGGATCCCGATGCTTGGCACGGCGTAGCGCCGCCGTCGACGGACGAGGCATTTTGGGGCGACGACGAGACGGTGAGGGTCTCGCCATCCAAGGTTGAGTGGGTCGAAAAGTGTGCGTTGCGCTGGGCGCTCGAATCCGTGGGAGGCACGCGAGAGTCGACATCGGCTCAAGAGGTAGGAAGCCTGCTGCACGCGCTCGCTGAGGACCACCCGCACGGGGGCGCAGAGGCGATCCTGGCCGATTTCGACGCGAAGTGGACCGCGGCCTTCGGGCTTGACACCTGGCCCGAGCGCGCGGCCTTTGTGCAGGGTCGCGAGATGGCCGTCCGGCTTGCCGCGTATTTGGATTCGCGTGCCGACCGCGAGGTGTTGGTCGAGCACCCCTTCAAGCTCGAGTTGGGCAGGGCGATCCTGTCCGGAAAAGCCGACCGCATCGAGCTGCGTGATGAGGGTGCGTACGTGGTGGACCTCAAGACGGGACGCTCGGTGCCCACCGCCGCGCAGGCCGCAGAGAACGGGCAGCTGGCGATGTACCAACTTGCGATCGCGGAGGGTGCGGTGCCTGGAGTCGGCGTCGCGGCTGGGGCCGAGCTCGCGTATCTGTCGACCGGCAAGGCGGGGGCGATCCGGTCTCAAGAGGGCGTCGATCCCTGGCTCGCGAGGGCGCGGCTCGACGCGGTGCTCGAGACGATGACCCGCGCGAGTTTTCCCGCTCTGGTCAACGACGCGTGCGGCTCTTGCGCATTACGCCACTCATGCCCCGCACACGCCGAGGGGGCGCAGGTGACGGACTCGTGACGCAGAAGCAAACGCAAACGCAAACGCAGGCGCAAAGCATCCATGAGGGCCTCGTCAGCGGTCAAGAACGCAGCCCGGAAGAACTGGCCGCACTCGTCGACCCAGATAGAACCCTCACCGCCGAACAGTCGGCCATCGCGGGCGCCGGACTGACGCCAGCCCTCGTCGTCGCGGGCGCAGGGTCCGGCAAGACGGAAACGCTATCGCTCAGGATTCTCTACCTCCTGGACAACGCCAAGACGCTCTTCGGCCGTGACCTGTCTCCCGATGAGATTCTGTGCCTCACCTTCACCCGCAAGGCCGCGGCCGAGATTGCCGCACGCGCATCGGCGCGCATCGCCTCCGTCTTTGGCAACGACCCGAACAGGCCCGCCGTGACTGTAGCGACGTACAACGGTTACGCAGCCGAGCTCGCAGCCGAACACGGGCTGAGGGTTGCGGTGGATCCTGGAGCCACGATCCTCACGAACGCGTCGCTGTGGCAGCTCGCCGATTCCGTGGTGCAGTCGTGGGACCGTGCAGTCGAGACGGAAGCCGCAGTGAGCACCGTGACCGTTGCGCTCGCGCGCCTGGCGGCCCAGGCGAGAGACCACAGGGTCACTCCCTCGGACATGAGGCAGTGGGCCACCGATGCGCTCGCCTTCATGACGGCACTTCCCAAGAAGGAGGGGGATGGGGCGCCTGGCAGGTTCACTCAGGAGCTCGAGCGCCACGTGAGCAAACTCCGCACGCTCGTGTCGATGGCCGACCTTGTTGAGGAGTTCGATGCGCGCAAGAGGGCGGGTTCGTTCCTGGACTTTTCCGACCAGGTCGACGTCGCGGTGCGCCTTTCCCAACTCCCGCACGTGCAACAAAGCGAGAGGGCGCGGTTTGCCGCGGTCTTGCTCGACGAGTTCCAGGACACCTCGCCACCGCAACTGGACCTCTTTGCGCACATGTTTGGCGCCGAGCACCCCGTGATGGCCGTCGGCGACCCCAACCAGGCGATCTATGGCTTCCGTGGGGCCTCGGCCGATGCCCTGCTCCAGTTCGTCGCCCGTTTTGGAGACGCCAAGGTCGCCAGGTTTACGCTGTCGGTCAGCTGGAGAAACGAGGCGTCCGTCCTCGCCGCGGCGAACGCCGCCGTCGCCCCGCTCGCTGCCGAAGCGGTGGCAGGGGCGGCGTTGCGGTCCCGTGGCGAGGAGTTGGGCAAGCCCGAGCCCGCAAGGCGCGCGCCCGGCGTGGTCGCTTCGCGCCACGTGACCCTCGAAGGCGAGGCGCTCGCGGTCGTTGACTTCATCAGGGCAAGGCGCCGCGAGCTCGGACACAGGCCATCTGCGCCCGTGACTGCAGCGATTTTGTGTCGCAGGAGGGCGCAATACGGCGCAATCGTCGACGCCCTCGCTGCGGCGGGGGTCGACTACGAGGTGGTCGGCCTTGGCGGTTTGCTCGATGTCCCTGAGGTCGCCGACCTCTTGGCGCTGCTACACGTGGCTCACGACCCGTCGCGAGGTGACGCGGCGATGCGGCTCCTCACGGGCGAGAGGGTGTGCCTTGGCCCCCGAGACCTCGCGGCGCTGTACGACCGGGCCGAGCAACTCGCAGGTTCTCGCGAGGAGCGCGAGGGCAACCCGAGCATCGTCGATGCGCTCGCGTCCTTGCCTGGACCCGGCTGGACGTCTCCCGCAGGACGGTCGCTGACGCCCGAGGCGAGTCATAGGCTTGCCGCGCTCGCATCGGTCATCGATAACGTGAGGCGTCACACCTATCTCACGCTGCCCGAACTGGTGATGTTCGCAGAGCGCGCGTGGGGGCTCGACATTGAGGCGGCCTCGGCTCGCCCTGATGGGAGAGTCCGCAGGGCGGTGGATGCCCTTGCCGACGCGACGCGATCCTTCGCGGCGGGGGCGCGGCATGCGACGCTTGGCGCGTTCTTGTCGTGGCTAGATGCCGCACGCGAGGAAGAGAACGGCCTGGATTCCCCCGTTCGAGAACCGGATCCGGCGGCGGTGCAATTGCTGACCGTTCACGGCGCCAAGGGGCTCGAGTGGGACGTCGTCGCGGTGCCTGGGCTCAACGACGGGCAGTTTCCCAAGGTGGGAGTGCCCTCGGCCAGCACTCCGCACTACACCGACTCAGGGTGGCTCGACGGCGTTGGCAACGTTCCCTTCGACCTACGCCTGGACAGGGAGCAGTTGCCGCACTGGGCGTTCAGTGACGCGCGCGACCACAAGGAACTCGCCGCCAGCATTGGCGAGTTCCGCGTCGCATCGGGCGCGTATCGGCTCCAAGAGGAACGCAGGCTGTTCTACGTGGCGCTCACCAGGGCGCGCAGCCACGTTCTACTCAGCGGGTCGTGGTTCGGCACAGGGGTCACGGCACTCGCGGCGTCGCCCTACGTGACCGAGCTTGTCGACTCGGGAGACGTGGCGGTGGGAGTGTGGGAGGACTGTCCAGAGGATGGAGCACCTGAGCCAACCGTTGTCGAGCCACGCCCATGGCCCCGGCCCGCGACCACGGCTCAGGAGTCGAGGAGGGCGCTGGCGGAACGCGTGCGGCTGGCGCGCGCGACGCTTCCGCCAGACGGATGGGACGAGAGCCTGCCGTTGGCGCGGGAGGTAGCCGTCATGCTCGCGGAAAGGGCCTCGCGGTCCGAGTACGCAGGAGATGTCGTCTTGCCCGCGCACCTGTCGACATCGGCACTGGTGGCGATGAGGCGCGATCGCGACGCGTTCGCGCGGCAGTTGCGCAGACCCGTACCCGTCGAGCCGACCGCAGCCGCGCACACCGGATCGGCGCTTCACGCGTGGATCGAGGCCCGGTTTGGTCATGTTCCCTTATGGGAGGACGATGACATTCCAGACGAGGACGCCTCAGGCGATGAGGCGACCGTTCTCGATGCCCTCAAAGAAACGTTCCTTGCATCAGAGTGGGCTTCGCGCACCCCGACCCACGTCGAGGCCGACGTCGAGCTTCCAGTCGCAGGCGTGACGATCCGGTCCCGCATCGACGCGGTCTTTGCCCCAGGATCGGGCCTTGACCGCGTGACGGTCGTCGACTGGAAGTCCGGCAGGCCGCCGCGCGATCCCGAAGAACGAGAAGCGCGCGAGGTTCAGCTCGCGATGTATCGCTTGGCGTGGGCGGCGCGCGAGGGATTACGCGTCGAGGACGTCGATGCCGCGTTCTACTATGTGGCGGCCGATGCGACGGTGCGCCCCGAGCGCCTACTCGGCCGCAACGAGATTGAGGCGCTCATCTCGGGCTAGGCCGTGGTGGGCGCAGGACGTCGGACGCCTGACTCCGAGCGTGTGCTTTCTCACATTACTGCCCCTCAAGTGGGGGGTGCGCAGGACGATAAGAGGCACAAGACCCAGTGAAGGGGGTGATGTGTCGTGTCCGAGGCTGTATTGCTCTGGGCGTACGGCTCGTCAACCCTGATCGCAGTGGTCGTCATCTTCGCCACTGTGCGCGCACCAGGCTTGTCGTCGCTGCGGGTCGGGCTTCTCATCTACCTGGCAGGCACAGCGTGGTGGGCAATCGTCGACCTGCTGCGCGTGATTATCGGTCCCTCCTCGGTCCAGGTGATCGAGGCGTGGACGATGCCCGCGCTCGCGTTGGTGGTCGCTGGTGTCCGCGTGGGTGTGCACGGGACGACGCATCCGGGACGGAAGCTATCTGCGCCCGATGCTGTGGGCTTCGCTGTGCACCCGGGACTCACCGTGATTGCGGCTTCTTTACCGCCGCTGTGGGGCCTCGTCGCGGTCAAGGGTGCGGATGGCTCGGTTTCGTACGGGCCTCTCTTCTGGGCGAACACCGCGATCACGTTCTCGCTCTTTACCGTCGCCACGATCGAAATGTTCAAGGGCCGTCACACGTCCTCGATCTTTACGCGCAGGACGGCACCGGTGATCGCGTCGATCTGGTCTATCCCGATTGTTGCGAGCATCGTGACGGTGGTCATCTCAAGTCCCTCGGGCATCGACCTCACTGCCCCGGCATTCGCGCTGACGTCCCTGCTGATTTGGCGCGCCGTGGTACCCGTGGAGATGCGACAGGCGGTGCGGATCGCGCGCTCACAGGTGTTCGAGGAGCTTGCCGATGCCGTCATCGTCGTTGGCAACCACGGTCACATCCTCGACGCCAACGCAGCGGCACTTCGGCTCGTTGGCGCGCAAGGCCCGCTATCGGAATACATTGACCAATCCCTGTGGCACGCCTGGCCTAGCATCGCGGATGCCACCGGGCGTCCCGGCGAGCACGATCTGACGCTTGCGGGCGCCGAAGTTGTCCTTGACGTGACGATTTCACCGCTTTTAGAGGCGAGCGGGGCGCCAAGTGGCCGCGCGGTGGTCTTGCGAGACGTGACCGATGCTGTGCTACAGCGGCGAGAACTCGCACATTTGCGCACCGAGTTGACGGACCTTGTGGTGAGGGATGCCGTCACAGGGCTACACAACCGCCGCTACGCCGAACAGACATTGCCGCAGTCTCTGGCAAGGTGTGTCGCAAAGCGCGTGCCAATGAGCATCGCCATCATTGACGTGGATCACTTTAAGGATGTGAACGACACGCACGGCCACCCCGTGGGGGACAGGGTGCTGCGGGAACTTGCGCGCGCGATGCTTGACGAGGTTCCCTCATCAATGCTCGCGAGGATCGGAGGCGAAGAGTTCCTCATTTTACTACCGGGGCTCGCGAGCGACCAGGCGTTCGCGCATACCGAGAGACTTCGCGCCGCGTGCGCGTATGCGTCTGTGTCGACACGGGAGGGGGCCCTCCACATCACCGTCAGTGCGGGCATTGCGACGATCGAAGATGGCACCCGCTCGGTCGAGGCCCTGATGGAAGCCGCCGATGCTGCGCTCTATCGTGCGAAGCGCGAGGGTCGCAATCGGACGTGCGTGGCCCCGCCGGTGGGTGCGATCCACGGCGGTGCGATCCACGGCGGTGCCTGACGCCAAGACGCCCCGGCCGCATAGAGGGCGCCGTCTCGCATGCCGCCCCTCAATTGGGGGGCACGTTGGCCGATAGTGCCTATAGAGAAGCCGCGCCGCGTTCATGAGGTGAGAGGAGCATCGTGCTCGCCATAGTGCTCATGGTGTTTTACGCCGCCGCCATCGCCGCATCCGCCGTGCTCCTTGTCCTGGTACTGCGGGTCCGGCGACTGACTCCCGCGACTATGGGGCTGGCCATTTACCTCGTCACGTCGGCGATGTGGACGGCCATCGCGATTTACGTGGTGCTGGGGCGGTCCACGGATGGCGTCCTTCCGACTGTCTGGATCACCGTGGTGGTCTCATTCTTGGTGGTTGCGGTGCGTCTGCTCGGCCACGCGCTGTCAGACGCGGCTTGGCGACCGACGGCGCGGTACGTGGTAAGCCTGCTGGTCCACCCGGCCGTGATGATCGCGATCGCAAGTACGCCGTCGCTTCATCACCTCATCGTGAGCGCCAACGCCCAGGGGCAATCGCACTATGAGGCGGGATATTGGGCTCACGCCGCGCTGAGCTACGGACTTGCGATTCACGCGGGCCGGTTGCTGGCGCGGGCGCGGCATCAGGTACAGGCGCTTGCAGGCTACTCGAAGTTGGTCCTGCTTCTGCCGTGGACTCTGCCCATCATTGCCAACGCCTTTTCGGTCTGGCAGGACGGACCACTCGGGTTCGACTTCACTCCCGTGGCCTTCGTGGCATCGTCCATCTTGGTCGGCAGGGCACTGACCCACGACGGCCTCGCGTCAATCATGCCTATCGCGCGCGTACATGTCTTTGAGAGTCTCAAGGACGGGTTGATAGTGCTCGATCCCGCCGGTCGCATCGTCGACGTCAACACCCGTGCTCTCGCTCTGATGGGGGTTTCTGGAATTGCGTCCGAGATCTCGGGCAGGGCACTCGACGCAGTGTGCACGCCGGTTGCGGCGATCGTGAGCCTCGATGGCGAGCATGACGTGCGCATCGCCGGTAAGTCGATGGTCATCAATGTCGATCGCAGCCCGTTGACCAATCCGCGCGGGCGCGACGTGGGACTACTGGTGCACCTTCGCGACGTTACGGAGGACGTGCTCCAACGTCGCGAACTTGTACGAGTGAGCGACGCACTTGCATACGAGGCGATGCTCAACGAGACGTTGCGTGCCGAGCTGGCCGAGCAGGTGGTGCGCGATTCGGGAACGGGTCTTCACAATCGCCGCTTCGTGTTCGAGACGCTGCCCACCATCGCCGATGAGTGTTCGAGGGACGGGGTCCCGCTCAGCATCGTGCTGCTCGACATCGACCGCTTTAAGGCGATCAACGACACGTATGGGCATGCTGTGGGCGACAGAGCGCTCATGGTCATCGCGACAGTTCTTGAAGGGGAGGCCGCGGGTGCGGCGGTCGCACGGTTTGGTGGCGAAGAGTTCATGGTGCTTTTGCCGGGCGCGACCACGGAAGAGGCCGTGTCCAGGGCGGAGGCGCTTCGGAGGGCGTGCGCATCCATTGTGATTTCCACGAGGGAGGGCACGATCGGCGTCACGTTGAGTGCGGGCGTCGCCACGGCGCACACTGGACAGATCGACGTGGCGGCGCTCATTGAACTCGCGGATGGTGCGCTGTACGACGCGAAGAACGGCGGTCGAAATCGCGTGTGCTCGGTCGCTACGTTCGCCCCTTAGTGCTCCTGGGAGGCCCCGTGCTCCTGGGAGGCCCCGTGCTCCTGGAGGGCCCCGTGCTCCTGGAGGGCACGGCGTTCTTGCGGGCCTAGTTCTCGAAGAGCATGGCCTCGAGATCGCGCAGCATTCCCTGACCATCCGAGATCACGTTGTTGTTTTCGGTGCGGACGCCAAACATGAGCCACCTCAAGAGGGCGAGCTCGGAGGCGAGGCGGGCGCGGTCAACCAAGTGAGGGTCGCGGACCTCGCGCCTGCGCATCGTGTACGCCTCGATGATGGCCTCAAACACATCGTCGGGCGCCGCGGCGGCAAGCCACGCGAGATCGTCGGCGGGGTCCGCGACGCGCGCGTCCATCCAGTCGACGACTCCCGCGACGATCCCTTCGCGCACCAGGATCTGGTGCTCTCCGAGGTCGCCGTGGGTCACGGTGGGCTCGAAGCGCCACCATGCGACGTTCTCGAGTTGGCGCTCCCACCTGTCCGCCAATCGCGGCGGCACCAGGCCGGTCTCTACACCCGTGTCGAGTTCCGCCATGCGCCTGTCGCGGTAGTCTGCGGCTTCGTACACGGGCAGGCCCTGGTCTTCGACCAAGGCGATGGGGAGCTCGTGGATCTCGGCGAGCGTCCTGCCGATCGACGCTGCGAGGCCGGGGCCAGGTTCGACGGCGGCAAGAGTGAGCGGAGTTCCGCTCACCTCCGTGTAGACGACGGCGCGGCCGCCATTCTCTCCCGTCAAAACCGCGGAACCCACAGGGCGGGGAACATCGAACTCGATGAGGCCCGCTTCGTGGGCCCTGCCGAGAGCGAGCAGCAGGCCGCGCTCGGCCTCGAGTGCGGCACCTGCGGCGGCTCTCTTGGGCGCGCGGACGATCCATCTCTTGCCCGTCGCGTCCTTGACGACAACGACATCGAAGTCGGCATCGGTGTTCGGGCTGCGCAATACGTCGTACACGTCGAGGCCGGGAACGGCGACCGAGGCGAGAGCGGCAAGCGCGAGAGGTGAACGGGGCACGGAGCAACCGTACGGCGAAACGGCCCCAATGCGCGTGTTCCACGCCGCGTACGACGACGCCTACCAGGTGCGCCGCGGTCGGACATCGTAGACGTGCGTGCAGGTACCGTTGAGCGAGTGAGCCCCATACATCTGACCGGACCCCTGCTGGTCGACAGGGCGGCGGACCGCCGTGACACGGTCGAACTAGACGCGATTAACGCGATCGTGGTGCGCAATGGCGCGGTTCTGGCCCTTGATGGGAGGCTCGTATTTGTTGCTCCCGCGGATCAGCCGCCCGCATCGCTGCGTGTCTACTTGGGGCGCGAGGCCGGCCGCGACATCGCTGCGCTCGTACCTGAGGACCCGTCCTTCGGCACGAACGACGATGGCATCGGCGGCGAGCGCATGGTCGGTTTGCGGGACCTTATGGGCGAACTCGCATTGCGTGGTGCCGCGGGCGCCCGCGACAAAGAGCTGGCCGCCACCGCGGTCGCGATAAGTACGTGGCACGCAAACCACCCGCGCTGCGCCGTGTGTGGCGACCCCACTGAGCCCCGCAAGGGCGGCTGGGTGCGATGGTGCGAGCGCGACAAGAAGGAGCACTACCCGCGCACGGACCCGG
>JAYTGI010000321.1:0-3885 GCA_043733605.1 Demequina sp.
CAGGACGACGGCTTCTGCGGGGGCGTCTCCGTCACCGTCGCGGCGGGGGTTTCGTGGGACGACGTCGTGGCGCGGTCTGTATGGGACGGGTGGGTGGGCCTCGAGGCCCTGTCTGGTATTCCAGGATCGACCGGCGCGACCCCTGTGCAAAATGTCGGAGCGTATGGCTCCGAGGTGGCCCAGACGATCGCGTCGGTGCGCACCTGGGATCGCCTCGAGTCGCGCGTGCGCACTTTTCCCGCAATCGAATGCGGATTCGCCTACAGGGACTCGCTGTTTAAGCGCTCGCAGCGAGGCGCCGCTCACGATGGTTCAGCCAGCAACGACGCAGCCAGCAACGGGAGGGTGTGGTCGCCCACCCCTCGATTCGTGGTCCTCGACGTGACGTTCCAGATGCGCTTTGGCACCCGCTCTGCTCCCGTGCTCTACGCGCAGCTTGCCGACGCGCTGGGTATCGAGGTGGGGGCGACCGCATCGACCGCGGCGGTGCGCGACGCGGTGCTCGCTCTGCGCCGCTCCAAGGGGATGGTGCTTGAGTGGAGTGACCATGACACCTGGAGCGCCGGCTCGTTCTTCACCAATCCGGTCGTGACGGCCGACGCCGCGGCCACGCTGCCCGCGGGCGCGCCGCGATACCCGGCAGGCGCAGGGGCGCCCGAGGGCGCGATCAAGACGAGCGCGGCGTGGCTGATCGAGCATGCGGGCTTTGGTAGGGGTTTTGGTATGACGCCCGATGCCGCGGCAACCCTGTCGACCAAGCACACGCTCGCGCTGACCAACAGGGGAGGGGCCACCGCGGCCGACGTGCTTGAGCTCGCCCGTGCCGTGCGCGATGGCGTGAGGCACGCGTTCGGCATCGAGCTGGTCCCCGAGCCCGTCATGGTCGGCGCTGAGCTTTAGGCATACGGAGTGATAGCCGAATGCGCGAAGGGCCCCGGCCGCATGGTCGGGGCCCTTCGCGTTCGAGCGAGACTATCCGTCGGCCGCGATGGCCTTGAGGATATCTAGACGCGAGGCACGGTAGGCCGGCCAGATGGCCGCCAACACACCCGCGATCAGGGATGAGACCGTGTAGATACCGATCAGCGCCCACGGGACAACCGCCCGCTCGAATCCGTACTCCTTGAGCGAATCCACGAGCGCGGCCCCAAGGCCAACACCCAGGATGATGCCCAGGATGGTTCCGAACAGTGCCATGACAACCGACTCGAGCGTGATCATTCCCCACACGGCGCCGCGCTTGATGCCCACGGCACGCAATAGGCCAATCTCGCGGGTGCGCTCGGTCACCGAGAGCAACAGCGTGTTGGCCACACCCAGGATGGCGATCACCAACGCGGCACCCAAGAGCGCCGAGATCACCAGGATGAGCGTGTCGAGCAGCTTGTTGAAGAACTGCTCCAACTCGCCGGGCGACTGTGGCTGCACCAACGGGAAGTCAGTGGCGAGCGCGTCGTTGACGGCCGCCGTGGTGGTTTCCACGTTTGCCTTGTCATCGAAGCCAACGAAGGCTTGGAAGACAACGGGCTCCTTGATGAGCTTCGTGCCGTCGGCCCAGTCCACCAGGAAGGCCTGGTCACCCTCGTTCTTGTACAGCCCGGTTACCGTCAGGGTCTCGGTGCCAGCCGGGCCCACGAGCGTGACCTTATCGCCCACGGTGTAGCCGAGCGCCTGAATCGTCGGGTCGATGAAGACCCCGCCGTCGAGGTCGGACAGGGGACGGTCCGTCGGGAAGTCGAACAGGTCACTCGCGTGAGCTGCATCGACGTAACTGACGGTGTAATCGGCCCCGTCGAGGGTCGCATCGGTTTGACCCAAGCGGACCACGTCCTTGACGCCGTCGACGCTGGCGATCACATCGAGCGCACCCTGAGGAACGGGTGCAGCCTGCGCGAGCACGAACAGATCTGCCGTCGTGGTCTTGAACTGCGACGTGAAGGTGTCCTTGAGGGAAGACGTGAACGTCGCAACGAGAGCCAAGAGCATCACGCCGATCATGAGCGCGGCCGCCGTGTTTGCGGAGCGACGCGGTTCCCTGCGGATGTTGTTGGCCGCCAGGGTGCCGTTCACGCCCCACAGTTTGGACAGGATTCCGCGCAGGCCGAATGCCATGGGCACCAGCACCTGAGCCGCCAAAAGCGTGACGCCTAGCACGATCGTCACCGCACCTGCACCCACCCAATAGGCAGGCTTGGGAACGGAAACGTAGAGGCCGACGAGCACCGCTGCGACACCAGCAACCGTCATGGCGCCACCCACGATATTGCGTACGGTGAGCGACTTCTTGCCTGCGGTGCCCGCCTCGCGGAGAGCCTCCATTGGCGAGATGTTCGACGCGTGGATCGCGGGCAGCAGGGCCGCCACTACGGTGATCGCCACGCCGAGCCCATAGCCCCACAGGATGCCGTCTAGGGGAAGCACAATCGTTCCCAGTAGGTCGCCCGAGAAGGACTCCATGATGGCGGCGCCCGCGAGTGCGAGCCCCCAGCCAAGCAGGATTCCGATCGTCGAGGCGAGTACTCCCACCGCGGCGGCCTCGAGCAGAATCATGGTGCGAATCTGCTTCCCTTGAGCACCGATGGCGCGCAGCAAGCCGAACTCCCTGGTGCGCTGAGTAACGATGATCCTGAACGTGTTGACGATGATGTACGCGCCAACGAACAGGGCCACAAGTCCAAAGACAACCGCGAAGATGTTGACGTACCTGAGGACGTCGTCGAGGGCCGCTGTCTGTTCCTTGGCCTTCGCCTCGGACGTGATGGCCCTCGCGTCCTGAGGGAGCACCGGTGTGATCGCGTCGACCACTTCGGACGGCGCTACTCCTTCCGCAGTGAGGACGCCGATGTTGACGTAGTTCGTGAGACCGCCGCCGATCGCTCGGACGGTGTTCTCGTTGGCGTACATCAGGTTCGCGGTCTGAAGCGAGTTGTTCTTGCCGAAGCGCACGGTACCGACGACGGTGAGGTCGCTCACTCCCGTTTCGCCAGCGAGTTTGGCTGTTCCGCCGAGCTCGATACCGAGCTTCTTGAAGGTGTCGACATCGACGACGACTTCGTCATCGGCCTGTGGTGCGCGGCCGTCGATGAGCGTGGAACCGTCGAGATCGGCATTCCCTGTCCAGTTGTACAGGAGGGAGGGTGCGCCCTGACCGAGTGGTCCGTCGCCTGCGGCGTTGAGCAAGCTGCCCATCTCGTAGGCGATCGCGCCCTCGGCTGCGGTCACGCCGTCGATGCCGCGAATGGTCTCGATGTCGGCCGTTGTAAAGAGGCCGACCTTCGACAGCGGGTCGACGTTGGCGGCGGGATCTGGCTCGACCACGACGTCGACTGTCGAATAGATCTCTGAGAACAGGTCGCCGAACCCTTTGGACAGGGAGTTGGTGAAGGTAAAGACGGACGACACCAGCGCGACGCCGAGCGCCACGGCCACGGCCGTCAGGATGAGTCGTTTCGGATTATGCCGAACCGTTTTGAGTGCGAGTCGCAACATCGTGAATCAGTGCCCCATCCGCTTCATGCGGTCGAGGACCTTCTCGGCGGTCGGTTCAAGCATCTCGTCAACGATCTTGCCGTCCTCAAGGAACAGAATCCGATCCGCGTACGATGCGGCCGTCGGGTCGTGCGTCACCATGACGATCGTCTGGTGGAACTCCTTGACCGCGCGGCGCATGAAGCCCAGCAGCTCGGCTCCTGCCTTCGAGTCGAGGTTCCCTGACGGCTCGTCGGCGAAGATGATTTCGGGGCGCGCGACAAGAGCGCGGGCCACTGCAACGCGCTGCTGCTGGCCGCCCGAGAGCTCCGCGGGCAGGTGCTTGAGGCGGTCGCCGAGACCGAGAATCGAGATGACCTCGTCAAACCACGCCTGGTCCACCTTGGTGCCCGCAAT
>JAYTGI010000322.1:0-3872 GCA_043733605.1 Demequina sp.
GATGCCATCGAGCAGGCTCTCCTGAGCGCTTATCACAAGACCCCTGGCGCTCACGATCACGCGCGTGCGCTCGTGGATCGCACCACCGGCAAGGTGAGCATCATGGCGCGTGAGGCGCTCGAGGACGGAGAGGCGGGCCCCGAGTTCGACCACACCCCCGACGACTTTGGGCGCATCGCCACCGCGACGGCGCGCCAGGTCATCGTGCAGCGACTTCGCCAGGCAGGCGACGACGCCGTGCTCGGCCAATACGCCGACAAGGAGGGCCAGATGGTCTCCGGCGTCATCCAGCAAAGCGCGGACCCGCGAAATGTCCACGTAGACATCGGCGACGTCGAGGCACTGCTTCCAGGTCACGAACAGGTTCCTACCGAGGTCTACGGCCACGGCGAGCGCATTCGCGCGTACGTCGTGAGCGTTGGCCGCGGCCAAAAGGGTCCGGCGATCACGCTGTCGCGCACCCACCCAGCGCTCGTGCGCAAGCTCTTCGAACTCGAGGTGCCCGAGATCGCTGATGGCACAGTCGAGATCATGAGCCTCGCCCGCGAGGCTGGTCACCGCTCCAAGATGGCAGTCAGGGCCACCGTGCCAGGCGTCAACGCGAAGGGCGCGTGTATCGGCCCGATGGGTGCGCGTGTGCGTGCCGTCATGAGCGAGTTGCGTGGAGAGAAGATCGACATCGTCGACTGGGCCGATGATCCCGCGACGTTCGTCGGCAACGCCTTGTCGCCATCGCGTGTCGTCTCCGTGACGGTCGTCGACGAGGAGGCGCGGGCCGCCCGCGTCATCGTCCCTGACTTCCACTTGTCACTCGCAATCGGCAAGGAGGGCCAAAACGCCCGCCTGGCCGCGAGGCTGACCGGTTGGCGCATCGACATTCGTTCCGACGAGGCCGTCGACGCGGCGGATACCCCAGTCTGACCAAGAGCGGTAGACTAGTGAAGCCGGACCTCTCTTCTGCGTCTTTCGCGCGCCCCCATGGCTCACAGCCAATGCGGACGTGCGTCGGATGCAGGGCGAGAGAAGCCCGGTCGGTTCTCGTGCGAGTGGTGTGGATGGTTGATCGCGTTGCGGTCGACGAATCCGCATCGGCGCCCGGAAGGGGAGCATGGCTCCATCCCAACGGGACGTGCCTTGCTCACGCGGCGAAGCGGAAGGCGATCGGTCGAGCATTGCGCTCGACCGATGCCGGTGTCGAGGCCTTGGCCGAGCACCAGGCCTTTCGTGAGAACTGAGAAGTGTTGCCCACCATCGACCGACGGGATGAAAGCCCATGGCCACCCAATGAGTACCCAGCAATGAGTGCCCCGCAGTAACGATGGTTCGACCCTGTCTTGGTCGGACCGAGACAGGAGAATTGTGGCAAAGCCCCGCGTTCATGAGATCGCGAAGGAAATCGGAGTATCGAGCAAGGACTTGATGGCCAAGCTTTCTGAGCTTGGTGAGTATGTCAAGGGACCGTCCTCGACACTGGAAGCCCCCGTCGTTCGCAAGGCCCGTGAGGCCTTCCCCGACGCCAAGGGACCCGCTCCGGAACCCGCGACACCCAAGGCAGCGAGTGCACCCAAGCCGGGCGCACCTCGTCCCCCAGCGCCCAAAGCGGCCGCTGCACCCGCAGAAGAGGTACCCGAGGCCACCGCGCCGTCGGCTCCTACTGGTTCGACAACTACTGGTTCGACAACTGCCGGCTCGGCGCCTGCTGGCTCGACATCCGGCGCGCCCGCGATTGGTGCAGGCACGGCGAGCCCCTTCGGCCACTCCGCCCCGCTCGCGCCCCAGGCGCCCCCGGCCTCTGCCGAGGCTGCCAAGGCAAGCGCCAACGCAAGCGGCGCGTCCAGTGCTTCTCCTTCCGATATGCCGCGTCCGCGTCCGCGTCCGGGCGGCAACAACCCGTTCCAGCCTCGTGAGGGCGCTGGGCGTCCGCGTCCGGGCGGCAACAACCCATTCCAGGCGCCACGACCTGGCGCGCCCCGCGCGCCACGTCCTGGTGCTCCCGCAGCGGGTGCCGCTGGCGCACGTCCGGGTGCTCCTGGCGCACGTCCCGGCGGTCCGGGCGGTCCAGTTGGCGCAGGCCGTCCCGCTCCAGGCGGTCGTCCTGGCGGCTTTGCGCCGCGCCCAGCTGGCGCTGGCGGAGCTCCCGGAAGCCGTCCTGGCTTTGGTGGCGGTCCGGGTGCAGGCGCTGCCGCACCAGGTAGCCGTCCAGCCGCGGGTAGCCGTGGTCGCGGTGGAGGCACCGCAGGTGCCTTCGGGCGTCAGGGTGGAAGGCCAACGCGCGGACGGAAGTCCAAGCGGGCCAAGCGGGCCGAATACGAGCAGCAGCAGGCGCCGTCAATTGGCGGCGTGCAGATCCCTCGCGGCGACGGCAACACGCCGCTGCGCCTGCGTCGCGGTGCGACGCTGAGCGACTTCGCCGAGAAGATCGATGTCAATCCCGCTTCGCTCGTGACCGTGCTGTTCCACCTTGGTGAGATGGCGACGGCAACGCAGTCGCTCGACGAGGACACGTTTGCCGCTCTTGGCGCCGAGCTCGGATACCGCATCGAGATCGTGTCGCCTGAGGACGAGGACAAGGAACTGCTCGAGGACTTCGGGCTCGACCTTGAGGCCGAACTCGCTGCCGAAACCGACGAAGACCTTGAGGTGCGGCCCCCTGTCGTCACCGTGATGGGCCACGTCGACCACGGTAAGACCCGTCTTCTTGACGCCATCCGCAAGTCCGACGTCGTGTCTGGCGAAGCGGGCGGCATCACGCAGCACATCGGTGCCTACCAGGTGCGTCGCGAGCACGACGGCACGACCCGTGCTATCACGTTCATCGACACGCCAGGTCACGAGGCCTTCACGGCCATGCGTGCTCGTGGTGCTCGAGTGACCGACGTCGCGATCCTTGTGGTCGCAGCCGACGACGGCGTCATGCCCCAGACGATTGAGGCGCTCAACCACGCTCAAGCGGCCAACGTGCCGATCGTAGTTGCCGTCAACAAGATCGATAAGGAAGGCGCCAACCCTGGAAAGATCCGCCAGCAGCTCACCGAATACAACTTGGTGGCCGAGGAGTACGGCGGCGATACGATCTTCGTGGACGTGTCCGCCACCAAGGGCATCAACATCGAGGAACTGCTCTCCGCGGTACTTCTGACGGCCGACGCAGGTCTCGACTTGCGTGCCAACCCGAACAAGGACGCTCGCGGCGTCGCGGTGGAGGCTCACCTCGACAGGGGCCGTGGCCCCGTGGCGACCGTGCTTGTCCAGTCGGGAACGTTGCGTGTTGGCGACGCGATCGTGGCGGGTACCGCCTACGGCCGCGTGCGTGCCATGTTTAACGAGCACGACGAACTTGTCGAGGAGGCGCTGCCAGCGCGTCCCGTCATGGTCATCGGCCTCACGTCGGTGCCGCGCGCAGGAGACAGCTTCCTGGTGGCGGACGACGACCGTACCGCCCGTCAGATCGCCGAAAAACGTGAGGCAGCAGATCGTGCCGCTTCGCTCGCGAAGCGTCGCAAGCGCATCAGCCTCGAAGACCTCACCAAGGCCATCGAGGAGGGCAAGGTTGACACCCTCAACCTCATCATCAAGGGCGATGTGTCCGGTGCCGTCGAGGCGCTCGAGGACGCATTGCTTGCGATCGATGTGGGCGACAGCGTCGACCTGCGCGTCATCCACCGTGGTGTGGGTGCCGTCACGCAGAACGACGTCAACCTGGCCACCGTCGACAACGCCATCATCATCGGCTTCAACGTGCGTCCCGCCGAGCGCGTTCAAGATCTCGCCGATCGCGAGGGCGTCGACATGCGCTTCTACTCGGTCATCTACCGTGCGCTCGAAGAGGTCGAGGCTGCGCTCAAGGGAATGCTCAAGCCCGAGTTCGAGGA
>JAYTGI010000323.1:0-3860 GCA_043733605.1 Demequina sp.
TGTCCAGGAACATCTTCGCCCTCACCGGACAACTCGAAACCCTCGCCCTCGCGAAGAGACCCGCCACGATCAAACCACCCGTGAACCGCGCCTGGAACGCGTGACCCCCGCGGAGATTCTCAGTTGAGGCAACGAACCAACCCTCCCGGAGGTATTGACATGAGGCAATGGGGAGCCAGGGGCTCTGAGGCTGCTCTGCGTGGCGGGACCGGCGCTAGTTCCCCGCGAGCTCGACGGCCATCTCGCGGGTTCTCCTCGCGGCGGCGGCGAGGCCCACGGCCACGACGGTCTGCAGGCCCGCATCGGACATCGCACCCAACGCCGCGAGCGTGGTGCCGCCCTTGGATGACACGCGGGCGCGGAGCTCTCCGGGACCCGCGTCGGACGATTCCAGGAGTGCTGCGGCGCCGATAAAGGTCTGGATCGCGAGCTCGGTCGCCAGTTCCCTGTCGAGACCCTCCGCAATGCCCGACTCGATGATCGCCTCGACGAACGCGTAGAAGTACGCGGGACCCGAGCCGGAGACGGTGCCGACGGCGACGATCTGCTCTTCATCGACCTCGACCACCAGCCCTGTCGCGGCGAGCACGGACGCGGCGAGCGCCATGTGCGCGGGCGTCGCGTTGGCGCCGGGCGCGATCGCGGTCGCTCCCTTGCCCACGAGTGCGGGCGTGTTGGGCATGGCCCGCACCACGGGAGTGCCCGCGGGCAGGCGTGCCTCATAGAACGACGACGGGAGGCCTGCGGCGACAGTGAGCAATACGGTGCCGGGCCGCACCGAGCCCGCAAACGCGTCGAGCGCGGCGGCCGCGTCTTGGGGCTTCACGGCGAACACGATGACGTCAGCGCCCGCAGCGGCCTCAGCGAGGTCTTGAGTGGTCGCCATGCCGTGCGCCGATGCCAACGCGGCGAGCGCGTCGGCGTTCTTGTCAGCGACGGTCACCTTTGCGGCTGGCCAGCCGCCGGCGAGCGCACCAACGGCTATCGCGCCGCCCATGACGCCTCCGCCGAGGACGGCAATGGATGTGGTGGGGGCTGCCTGCGCACTCGTGTCGGTCATGGGTCCAGGCTAGCCCGGTCGCTCGCCGCGTACCGGACCGGCACCCGGCCGTCGGGTACCTGACCTGCCCACAGGGTGGCGATACGGGTGGGAGCGGGTACCTGACTTGCCCACAGGGTGGCTATGCGGGTGCGGGAGCAAGGCGGCCGACGTGCGAGGCGTCAGGTGGTGCGGCGGCGCAGCGTGAGCGCGCCGAGTACCAGCGCACCCGCAATGAATGCCGCCAGAATTGCGACAGGCTCCCAGATCGCGTTGCCGTCGCCCGCAAGGATGCTATTCACCGCGTCGATCGAGTAACTCACGGGCAACACGTCCGAGACATACGTCAGCGCGGCGGGCATGTCGGTGCGATTCACGAACAGTCCCGCCAGCAGCAACTGCGGAATGATCACCAAAGGCATCATCTGCACGGCCTGGAATTCGGTCTTGGCCACGGCCGAGGCCAGCAGGCCAAGCGCCGTTCCAACCAGGGCGTCGAGCACCATGACCAGCCCAAGGCGCCATAGGCCCGTCGGGATATCGAGTCCGAGCGGCCACACCGACCACGCGGTCATCACGATCGCCTGGATCGCAGCCACCAGGCCGAAGGCGAGCGCGTAGCCGAGGATGACGTCCGCCTTGCCAGTGGGGCCCACCATGAGGCGCTCGAGGGTGCCCGACTGGCGCTCCCGAAGCATTGTGATGGAGGTAATGAGAAACATCAGGATGAGGGGAAAGAGTCCCATGATGCGAGGGCCGATCGTGTTGAAGATCGGTCCGGTGGGAGGCACTTGCGACTCGGAAAACATGTACTGCAGCAACCAGGTGAGACCCGCGGGCAGGACGATGAGCATGACAAGTGTGCGCGGGTCGCGGCGCAGTTGCGTGAGCACGCGCTGCGCGGTGTTCCACGTGAGCGCTGGGTTCATGCCGCGCTCCCTTCAGTGGGCGCGGCGATCATGCTGCGTTCCTTTCGGTGAGCGCCAAGAAGGCCGCGTCCGCGTTTTCGGTGCCGGTGTCGGCCAGGATGTTCTCAAACGTGTCGTCCGCGAGGATCGCGCCGTCGCGCACAAACACCAGCCGGTCGCACCGGCTCGCCTCATCCATCACATGCGAGCTCACCAGCAGGGTCTTGCCCGCATCCCGCAGTTCGTGGAATAGGCCCCACAGGTCGCGACGCAACGCGGGATCCAGGCCGACGGTGGGCTCGTCGAGAACGAGGAGTTCGGGGTCGCCCACGAGCGCGGCGCCAAGCGAGACCCTGGACTCCTGGCCGCCCGAAAGCGTGGAGACGGGACGGTCCGCGGCATCCGCCAGGCCGATGTGGTGAAGCGTCTTTGTGACTCCCTCGGCGCCAACGCCCACGGTCTTGGCGAAGTATGCGAGGTTCTCGCGTGCGGTGAGGTCGGGGTAGATGGACGCAGCCTGCGTCACATAGCCGATGCGGCGGCGTAACGCGGGGCTGCCAGCCTCCATGCCGAGCACCTGGACCGAGCCGCCCGCAATGATCTGGGCGCCAACGATCGCGCGCATGAGGGTCGTCTTGCCGCCGCCTGACGGTCCAAGAAGCCCCACGATTTGACCGCGCGGAATGTCCAGGTCGATGTGCGGGAGCACGAGATTGCCTCCGCGGATGACGCGCAGGCCACGGATCGAAATCGCGGCTTCGTTGTCGGTGTTATTCCTCATTTGAGGAATTATCAATCTGTTTCGCGAGGGCTGTCAAGCGAGACACGCTGATCTGTGTTCTTCCAGGCGTTTTGTTGAGCGGGACCCGGCTCGGTCGAGTCGGTCAGCAGGCGCGTAAGGATGGGCCCGAACCGCGCGATAAGTTCATCCCCCGGCTCCGAAGCCAGCGGCTCGATGTGGGCAGCGTGCCGCATCATCGCCAGCCCGATGACCTGGCTGGCGGCAGTCGCGGCCGCCCGCGCCGGGTTCTGGGCACCAACCGCCGCCGCGACGCGCTGGATGACCCCCTCGACGATGAGAGCTCGTACGAACTCGGCGACCTCGGGGTGGTCGAGAGCCGCACGCATGACCTGGATGATGCGAGGGCCGCGCACGGGGTCGTCCCACACCTCGACAAAGAACGCCATGACGCGGTGACCCACGAGCTCGGGGTCGCCCTCTGCCATGCGCGTGACATGCGCCGTGAGATCGAGTGGTGGCCGCAGTGCCTCCACGAACAGCTCGCTCTTGGACGCGAAGTAATGCCTTACAAGTGCGGGGTCGACGCCTGCCTCGCGTGCGATTCCCCTGACGGACCCTCGCTGGTATCCGTCTTGCGAAAAAACGGCTGCCGCGGCCGCGAGGATCTGCGCCCTGGTATCCGTTCCCCCTGGTCGAGGTCCCCTGCGTATCGCCGGTTGAGCCATCGGCTAGATGCCGAAGTGCTCGTAGAAGCTCAGAACCTCGCCAGCCGGACCGGTCAAGTCAAAAACGGCGGTGCCATTGCGCCACACGACGGTTCCCGCCGAGCCCTCAGTGAAGTGCGCGCGCTTGCCAACGCTGGTGCCGTTGACGGTCACGTCCTTGACGTCGGTGGACCCAGTCGAGTACGAGTCATACGCGGTCTGTGCGTCGGCCTCGTTGTAGTGCTGATACGCCTCGACGGTGAAGACCTCCGACGACGATCCGGGGCCGTACTTCAGCGTGACGTGTTCGGCGGCGCGTGAAGGGAGCGTCGAATCCCCGACGGTGTCGGTCACCGTGTAGTCGACCAAAACGTTGGTGCCGACGGTGGTGGGCATGGCCGCCACAAAGTCGCTGGAGTCCGTGATCTTCATCGGCTTGGCGGTGGGGGTGGGGGCGGCGGCGGTGA
>JAYTGI010000324.1:0-3858 GCA_043733605.1 Demequina sp.
CCTCATCGTCCGCAAACGGCTCGATCGGTACCGTGCGGCGCGCGGGGCGCTTCCACGCTCTTGGAGAACTGCCTGGCATCCTGGAACGCGGACGGCCGCCTGCCCGTTTTTAGGGCACTGCTCTTGTTTGAGGGCACGAGGAGGAACACCGTGGGATCCCGCCGCTACTTCAATGGAGCCAAGACGCTTGGCCTATTTGTGCTGCTCTGGGCCGTCATGCTCGGCGTCGGCAGCGTCGTGGCGGGAGGACAGTACTTCTGGGCCTTCGCCGCGTTCTCGGTGATCGGCACAGGCATCGGCTACTGGAACTCGGCAACGCTCGCGATCAGGGCGATGCACGCGTTCCCCGTGACCGAGGTCGAGCAGCCTGGTATGTATCGCATCGTGCGTGAGCTCAGCCGCGAGGCGAACCAGCCGATGCCGCAGCTCTACGTCTCGCCTACGCAAGCGCCCAATGCATTCGCGACTGGCCGCAACCCGGCGAACGCCGCTGTGTGCTGCACCGAGGGAATCCTGACCCTTCTCGATGAGCGTGAGTTGCGAGGAGTGCTTGGTCACGAACTAATGCACGTGTACAACCGCGACATCCTCGTCGGCTCAGTGGCCGCGGCCCTCGCTGGAATCGTCACCGCGGTAGCGCATATGGCGATGTGGTTCGGTGGCGGACGCAACAGCCGTGACAACCCCTTCGGCATCTTTGGCTTCGTCGCGATGCTGATCCTGGCGCCCCTCGCGGCCACCCTCATCCGCATGTCAATTTCGCGCACGCGCGAATACGACGCCGACGAGGACGGCTCGACCCTCACAGGCGACCCGGCCGCCCTCGCGTCGGCGCTGCGCAAGCTCGAGGCGGGCACGGCCGCCCGGCCGCTTCAACAGACGTCTCAACTGGAGAACGTCAGCCACCTGTTCATCGCCAACCCTTTCAGCGGCGTGGGCCTGGCCAGGATGTTCTCGACGCACCCGCCGATGGAGGACAGGATCGCTCGCCTCGAGGCGATGACAAACGGCCGACGTTACGCGGGTTAGGCGCCCGGGCAGCCAGGCGCGGGTCGAGTTACGCGACAGAAATTAGGAAGCCGAGCAGCAGCAAGGTGTTGAGCACCTCGATCGCGCCCACGACCGGGATCTTCAGGGTGAACCGAGGCAGCACGGCGGCGCGCACCAGGAACCATGCGAACGGGACGATAAGCAATGGGTTCACGGCCAGGCACGCCGCGAGCGCGCCCACGTGGAATGCGACGGACACCACGTAGTGAGCACGACTTCCACGCTCGCGAATCATGTTCTTCACGTAGAACACCGTGCCCGCGAGGTAGAGCCAGGCGGCAATCGCCACTGGAATGCCCAAGGTCCAATCGAGACCTGCAGTGGCGGGCGCGATCATGGCCATGAGCGACGCCATCGTCACAGAGGCAATTCCGTTGGCCGATGCGCGCTCCTGCCCTACTCGGGCCGCAAACGCGTTGACTCCCAGCAGTGCCGCGAATACGGGCGCGAACCACAACAGGCCCGGCCGCAGGGCGAAGAGCGGAAGGGCCGCCGCGGCGCTCACTACTGCGTACGCGAGAACCTGCCGCCAGTACCGACGTAGCCGCAGGGTCTTGACAGTGAGTAGCGCGTAATACGACGCGAGCCAGCCGCTGAGCCACATGACTAGAAGCGGCACGTGAAGCCAACTCAGCCCAAACTGCAGGCCAGCGAGGTACGGCAGCAGCAGCATTGCCCAGACGCCGTGTTGCGGCGGAATCCACTTTCGCCACTGCCGGCTGCGCGCGCCCGGCGCAGGAGCCCCCCTCGCCTGCGCCACCTTCACAGGAGCCCCCGTCGCGGCCGGCCGCGGCATTAGCGGTAGTTGGTGAACTGCAGGTCGGCCTCGACGTCGGAGCCCTTGAGAAGAGACATCGTGTCCTGGAGGTCGTCGCGACTCTTGGACGTGATGCGGAGCTCGTCGCCCTGGATGAGCGCCTTGACGCCCTTTGGGCCCTCGTCGCGCACCAGCTTGGTGAGCTTCTTGGCGATCTCCTGAGAGATGCCCTCCTTGATGGTCGCGGTGAGACGGTATTCCTTGCCGGAGGGCTGGGGTTCGCCGTATTCGAGGGACTTGAGGCTCACTCCGCGCTTGGCGAGCTTGGCGATGAAGACGTCCATCACGGCCTTAACCCGCTCGGGGGAGCTGGCCTTCATGAGGATCGCCTCGCCCGACATCTCGATCGACGCGCCGACGCCCTTGAAGTCGTAGCGCTGGGCGATTTCCTTGTGGGCCTGGTTGAGCGCGTTCTCGACCTCCTGAGGGTCTACCTTGCTCACTACGTCAAAGCTGCTGTCGCCTGCCATGGGGCTCTCCTTGAGTCATGCGGCCACCGTGCGTGAGGGGTGGCCGCTCCGTCAGCGGGGCCCGCGTTCGCAATGGCACCGCAATCCTTGCTATTCTTCCATGCGCGCCAAGCACGCGGCAGGTTACCCGAGCGGCCAAAGGGAGCTGACTGTAAATCAGCCGTCTACGACTACGGGGGTTCGAATCCCTCACCTGCCACGACGGGGCCCGGTTCGCCGGGCCCTCGTCATTTCTAGGCCCGGTTCGCCGGGCCTTTTGCGTTGCTCGGGCAGGCCAACCTGAGCGCTGAAGTTGCGGTTGACAGGCCGATGCCCGCCACCCAAGCATCCGAACCGCCCCCTGATACCCTGGGGGGTATTATGTCGATGCTGTCACTTTCGGTCACTGGCACGCTGTTCGGCCGTGGGGAGCCGCAGGCGCACCGTGCACAAGTGCCGGATCAAAGCTCCTGTTGAAGTGATGCTAAGCGGCTCCGACCGACAGTGGTGCATCGCGAACCGGCACTTGTGCACACCGGCGCCACCGCAAACACACGGTGGGCGGTATTGAGACCATGGAACCGCGCTCGCCGTGGCTGCGGGGGGAGTACTGCGTGCATGCATCGACGGCTGGTCCGGAGCGCGTCGATGCCCGTCGCGCATAAGATGGCGAACTCCGAGGCCTAGCCGTACTGGCTCAGTGCCCGCCCATGAGCGGCGCCATGACCCGCGCCGCCACGCTCTGACGCTTGGTGATCCGCTCCTCCGCATCGGCAAGCGTCATTGCCTGGAGGCCAGCGTTCGCGCCGAGCCACCGCAGTGGCTCCGGCTCCCACTTGCGCGACCGATGCCCCACCCACGGCAGCGCGGTGAGCTCGGTCGAGTGGCCCAGGATCAGGTCGCGCAGCGTCCTGCCGGCCAGGTTGGTCGTCGTGACGCCGTCTCCCACGTACCCGCCCGCCCACGCCATTCCGGTGGCCGCATCAAGGCCCACCGACGCATGCCAATCCCTGGCGATGCCCAAGGCGCCTCCCCAGCGGTGAGTGATCTCGGCATCGGCCAGGACAGGGAAGAGATCGACAAGGGCGGCCTGGAGCGCCCGATGCACCCGCGGCTCCTTGTCGAACTCGGGCCTGATCCGCGACCCGAAGTGATATGGGGCGCCCCTGCCGCCAAAGACGATCCTGTCGTCGGCCGTGCGCTGGCCGTAGACGATGAGGTTGCGGTGGTCGCTGAACGTCTCGCGCTTCGCGAGGCCGATCTCATCCCACACGTCGGCGGGGAGCGGCGCGGTCGCGATGATGAGCGAATACACGGGAATGATCTCGCGGGCGAGGCCCGGCAGCGACGGCGTGGAGCCCTCGGTGGCCCGCACCACAACGTCGGCCGTCACTGTCCCGAGCGGGGTGGTGACGGTGTGCGGCGCCAAGGACAGCGCTGGTGTCTGCTCGTAGAGCGCGACGCCCAAGCGGCGCACCGCCGCAGCGAGTCCGCGCACGAGCTTTGCCGGATTCACCGCGGCGCAGTCCGGCGTGTAGGTCG
>JAYTGI010000325.1:0-10290 GCA_043733605.1 Demequina sp.
CGCGTACGCGGGTACCCGCCGCGTAAGGTCTCCCCCCGCGATCGCTGCGGCCGTGCGCTCTGCCTCCGCGAGCGGACGCAGAGAGCGTCGGGTAGCCCAAGCCGCCAGGCCTGCGGCCAAGGCCGCGATGCCAAGGCCGAGCACGATGATGCCCCGGCCGAGCGCCTTGGAGGCCGAGCCGACGTCGCGCAGCGGGGCCATCACGGCGATCGTGGTGCCAGCGCCCATGGCGGCGCCGGGACCCGCGCCAGGACCCGCGCCGGGGCGGTCGCCGGGGCGGTCGCCGGCGCCTTCGCCGCTCACTTGTCGAGTCACGACCCGCCACGATTCGCCGTCAACGCGCGTCGTGTACGGCGCCGTCGCGTCCGGCATGAGCAAGAGGGGAGGCACGGCGCGACCGTTGTTGAGGCGCCGCGTCGCCATGGTCGCCTCCGTGCCATCTGCGCGGAAGACGGCGACCACCACGTCGTTGGGCGCTTGCAGTGCCAGGTCCCCGGCCATGTCGCTATTTGCAATCGTGATCAGCGCCGCGGGACGCGACGCCAGCGTCATCGCGGCGTCTTCGAGCTTGCGGTCAAGTTGCTGCGTGAGCGTCCTGTTGAGCAACAGGAGCACCGTCGCTCCGATCACGAACTCCGTGAGGAGCACGAGCACCAGAGCGATCGCGGGAATGGTCCACTTGAGAGGCCACGACCTCATCGCGGCTCCTTGAGGACGTAACCGATGCCGCGCTTGGTGTGAACCAGCGGCGTGGCAAACGGCGCATCGACCTTGCGGCGCACATACGAAACGTAGGTCTCCACGAGGTTCCCGTCCCCAACGTCGTAGCCCCACACGGCGGCGAGCAACTGGGTCTTCGACAGCACCCTGCCCGCGTTGATGGCCAAATAACGCACCAAAGCGAACTCGGTGGGGGTCAGGTCCAGGATCTGGCCTCCTCGGCGCGCCTCGTGGGCGTCGTCGTCGATCTCCAGATCGGCGACCCTGATCGTCTCGTCGGCCTTGGCGGCGGCGCTCGACCTGCGCAGAATCGCCTCGATGCGCGCCACCACCTCGGCCAACCTAAATGGCTTGGTGACGTAGTCATCGCCCCCGACGCGCAGCCCTGCCACCACATCGTCGGCCGCGTCCTTGGCCGTCAGGAAGAGCACGGGCACCTCGTCGCCCCTGGCACGGAGCTTGCGGACTGCGGTCAGGCCGTCCATTGCGGGCATCATCACGTCCATCACCACAAGGTCCACGCGGCGCTCTGCGAGGGCGTCGAGCGCGGCTCGCCCCGACGCGACCGCGTGGGCGTCGAAGCCCGCAAAGCGCAAGGACGTAGTGAGGAGGTCGCGCAGATCGGGCTCGTCATCCACGATGAGAACCACGGTTGGGTCGGTCGCCATGGCATCAGTGTGGCGTCTCACGCTGAGAGAAGGCTGGGAAGAGGGCCGTGCCGTCCGCCGTGTCCCTTGTAGACTGGCTAGCGCCGCTTCCGCGGCATCGACAGGAGAGATAGACGTGCCATCCGGACGAGTGAAGTGGTTTGACACCGAAAAGGGCTTCGGCTTCATCGCGAGCGATGAGGGCGAAGAGGTCTTTCTGCACGCGTCCGCGCTCCCCGAGGGCTCGGCCCCGCCCAAGCCGGGCGCCAAGGTCGAGTATTCAGTTGCCGACGGCCGACGCGGCCCGTCGGCCATGGCAGTGACGATTACCGAGCCTGCGGCCTCGATCGTGCAGTCGCAGCGCAAGCCCACCGATGACATGACCGTCATCATCGAGGACTTGATCAAGATGCTCGATGGCGTCTCAAATGTCCTGCGCAAGGGCCGCTACCCAGAGGGCGCCAAGGGCACCCAGGTCGCTGCTGTTTTGCGCGCTGTCGCCGACCAGCTGGACGCGTAGCATGAGCGTCGCGATCGAGAGCCTTGTGGAGTCCGTCGCTCGCGCCGCGGTCACTGAGACCGCGGGCGACGAGTCTTCCGTAGGCGGCCTGGGAGGCGTCGTTGAGATTGGCGATGGGCTGGTTTCCGTCCGCTATGAGTGCCTGCTTCCCGGTTACCGTGGGTGGGAGTGGACGGTCGACGTGGCGGTTGTCGATGGCGCCGCGACCGTGTGCGAGTCCGCACTTCTTCCAGGCGAACAGGCTCTGCTAGCCCCCCAGTGGGTGCCGTGGTCCGACAGGGTGCGCCCAGGCGACCTGGAGCCGGGCATGGTGTTGCCATATATCGCCGACGACGAGCGTCTTGTGCCCGGGTACACCGCCACTGGCGATGAGGACCTCGATCACATGGCGATCTACGAGTTTGGACTCGGACGTGAGCGCGTGCTCGCGCCAGAGGCGCGTGAGGCCGTTGCCGACCGCTGGTATCGCGGATCCCACGGTCCTTCCGCGACCCCCGCCGTCGCATCGGCCGCGGCATGTTCGACGTGTGCGTTTTGGGTGCCCATCACGGGATCCTTCCGCATGCTCTTTGGCGCGTGCGCGAACGAATGGTCGCCTTCCGATGGCCGCGTGGTGAGCGTCGATCACGGTTGTGGCGCGCACTCGCAGACGGAGGCCGAGAGGCGCTTGTCGGAATGGCCCGGAGTTGAGCCGGTCGTCGATTCGGGTGCCATCGAGGCCCTGGACCTGCTGTCGGAGCCGGAGCCGGAAGCTCACGCGGAACTTGAAACGGCCGAGCAGAACGAGCCGGCCGACGTCGACGTGGATGCGAGCGAACCAGCCGTGGCCGAAGCGCCGCCCGAGGTCGTGGTCACCGAGGCCGTGGTCACCGAGGTCGTGTTCACCGAGGTCGTGTTCAACGTGGTGACAATCGACGGGGGCGAAACCCGCACCGGGGAGCCTGCTGCGGACGAGTCCCCTAAGGACGAGGCCGCCGCTGAGTAGCAGGGGAGTGCCACGTAGCGCTGCTGTGCGCGCCTTGGCGCTTTCCGTCTACCTTCCAACGTTCCTTGCCGAGATCGGCATTGGTGCGATGCTTCCGCTGTTTGCGCTCTCCGCGATCGCCTTGGGAGAACCCGCGGCCATCGCGTCGATTGCGGTGGCCGTGTATTCGGCGGGGCGTATCGCGGGGTCCGCGGCAGGCGGATCAATAGCGGGTCATCGTGGCCCGCTCCCTGCGACCCTTCTGGCGTACGGTGTGCTCGCCGCTGGCGCCCTGGTGTGCGCGTCGGCCGCGAATGTCGCGTTGCTCGCACTCGGCGTCGCCGTCATCGGCATCGGCCACGGTGGCGTGCACGTAGCCAGGCAGGTGCACATCGATGCCATCGGTCCCGCCGACGCCCGCGCGCGCGCACTCACCACTCTCGCTGGCGCATGGCGCGTCGCGAACTTCATTGGCCCCTTCGCGGGAGCTGCCTTGATCGCCGCGTGGGGCCTTGGCGCGGCATACCTGTTCGCTGCGGTCACCGTGGCCGCCGGCATCGGGGTGCTTATGTTTACTGCACCAAGGCACCTCGCCATTCCCCGGACTCAGCGCGTGCGGCTCAATGCCCGCGAGGTGCTCGGTCCCCACAGGCGGGTGTTGTCGACGCTCGGACTTGGCGTGGTTCTCATGGGTGCGCTGCGGCAGGCGCGGTTCGTTGTCATCCCTCTTTGGGCCGCGCATATCGGGATGAGCGACTCAGGCGCATCGCTCGTGTTCGGCGTCGCCACGGCCATCGATATGGCCATGATCATCCCCGCGGGTTACGTCATGGATCGCTTCGGTCGCGTATGGACCGCGGTGCCCTCTGCGATCGCGCTGGGTCTGGGAGCCGCGTTGTTGCCGCTCACATCAAGCCCCAAGGAGATCGCGATGCTCGCGCTCGTCTTGGGCGCCGGCAATGGGTGGGGCACCGGCGTCATCATGACGCTGGGCGCCGATCTCTCACCTGACAAGGGCAGAGCGGTCTTCTTGGGTGCGTGGTCGCTCCTTCAAGACGTGGGTGGGTTGCTCGGCCCCATACTCGTCGCTGCGGGCGCGGCCATCGCGCTCCCCATCGGCCTCTTCACTGCCGGTGGCGTCGGCGTCGCTGCGACGGGCGCGTTCCTCAAGTGGACCCCGCGCAAGTTGCCCGCCTCTGCGTCCGCACCGCTCGACTGACGCATTCATCGAAGCGCTCCATCGCGGCTACTGGAAGTCGACCGTCGTGTACCAGGCTTTTCCGTCCGGGCCGCTAGCGGTGCCTGCTCCCATCGTGGTGAACGACGCGCGGAGTATGTTCGCGCAATGCCCAGGGGAGGCCATCCAGCCTGAGTGAGCCTTACTCATTGCCGTTGATTGCGCATAGCCCGTCCCGGTGGTCCATGCGGCGGCGACGTTTTCTCCGCCGGAAGGCCGCCCTGGGTTGTGTGCGAGAGCAGTGCCCGGACTTGCAGGGTCTGAGTTTGCCGCCATGGCATTGGACCAATCCTGAGCTGCGGTGGCGAGAGAGCCACTCCACGACAGCGCTCCCAAGCCAAATCGTGCACGCTCGGCATTGGCCGCCGTGAGCAGTCCATCGAGTGACGAGGCGGAAGAGGTGGCACCATACTTTGCATCGCAATACTGCGCGGTCGTGATGCCGGATGTCGACGCGGAAGCCGCCGCGGCCCTCCGTTGCGTAGAAGTCGCCTTGCGGGGCGCAGGTGGAGGCGGCGGTGGCGGTGGCGGCAGGATGACCTCGAGCTGTGGCCCAAAGGCCACCGGTGCGGCGGACGGCATCGGGGCGTCGACCGGAGCCTGGGCGGCATCGGTCACAAGCGTGCCCGACGCCGAGTCGTCGACCGGCAGCGGCGGCAACGTGGCCGCCTGCGCGAGGGTCCACGACGCCAAGGAGAGTACGGCCGCAAGCGCAAAGGGCCAGATGAAGCGACGCTTTCGGCGCCGGCGTTTGGGTTCTGATGCGGCCACGGCAACAACTGCGTCATCCATCAGGACCACATCGCTCGCCTCGATCGCTTCGGCCTCGAGCTGCGCAGGCTCGACGTCTTTGTTGGGCTGGGGCCTCTTGCTCACCAGTGGTCAACCACCCAATCAATGCATTGCAGGAGGGCCTCAACATCGGCCGTATCGACGGCGGGGAAGACCGCGATGCGCAACTGGTTGCGCCCCAACTTGCGGTAGGGGAACACGTCAACAATCCCGTGCGCCCGCAACACCGCTTGCAGGCGCACAGAATCGACTTCTTCGGACAGGTCAATCGTCGCAACAACTGGCGACCGATGGCCAGGGTTTGTGACAAAAGGCACGGCAAACTCGCTCGCCTCGGCCCACGAATAGATCGCCGACGACGATGCGGCCGAGCGCGCGGCCATGGCGGAAAGCCCGCCACCGGTGAGCATCCACTCGAGCTGAGCCCTCATCATGACGAGCGTGGCAATCGCAGGAGTGTTGAGCGTCTGTTCGGCGCGCGAATTGGTGACCACGTCGGCAAGCGACAGCGAGGGAGGGATGTACCTGCCGGTTGCGGCAACCGCCTCAATGCGGGCAATCGCGGCCGGCGAAGCGAGCGCAAACCACAGTCCGCCGTCCGAAGCGAAGGACTTCTGGGGCGCGAAGTAGTAGAAGTCCACCTCGCGGGCGTCCAACTCGATGCCGCCCGCCGCGGAGGTTCCGTCGACGACCATGAGTGCGCCGTCGGCGCCCGCCACGCGCCTCACGGGGGCAGTGGCGCCGGTCGAGGTCTCATTGTGAGGCCACCCGTAGGTGTCGACGCCCGCCTCGAACACGGGTACCGCGATCGAGCCAGGCTCGGCACGGTGAATGGTGGGCGCGACGAGGTGCGGCGCCGCCGCGACGGACGCCGCGAACTTGGCGCCAAATTCGCCAAATGCCGCCAGTTGCGCCTTCGACTCAACCAATCCGAACGCCGCGGCGTCCCACACGAAGGTCGATCCTCCGTTCGACAGCAGAACCTCGTAGCCATCGGGAAGGTTGTACAACTCGGCGATCATGCGCCGCACGTCGGCCACGAGCCCCCGCACGGGTGCTTGGCGGTGGGATGTGCCAAGAAGAGTCGGATTGGCGGCAACGAGCGCCTGTACTTGCGCATCCCTGACCTTGGAAGGACCAGAGCCGAAGCGCCCATCCTGGGGAAGCAAATGGGAAGGAATCGTGAGGCCGTCCGTCATGTCCCAAGAGTAGCGACTCCAGAGGGTGGCATGATGGCACCCGTGATTGCTCTGACGCCCGCACTGCAGCGGTTCGACTGGGGCTCGACCCAGGGCATTCCTGATCTGTTGGGTTTTGCACCCGACGGCGGGCCCTACGCCGAGGCCTGGTGGGGCGCGCATCCCTCCGCCCCCACTGTCACGGCCTGGGGACCCCTCGATGCGGTGATCGCGGCAGACCCGGTGGGTGCCCTCGGCACGACAGTCGCACATGACTTCGGCAAGCTTCCCTACTTGCTCAAGGTCCTGTCGATTGAGCGGCCGCTCTCCATTCAGGTTCATCCGACGCTGGAGACCGCGCTGGCTGGCTTCGCGGCTGAAGAGCACGGCGGCGTCGCGATGACGGACCCGCATCGCAACTACAAGGACGCCTCACACAAACCCGAGATGCTGCTCGCAGTGACGGACATGACCGTGCTGTCTGGATTTCGCCCCCAAGTGGACCTCATGCGCGACCTCGAGTGGCTCGGAGGCGAAGACGCAGAGTCCCTGGGCGACGCTCTCGAATCCGATGGCATCGGCGGGTACATTTTGACCGTGCTCTCGCGTGATCACACAGCCGCACTAGACAGGCTGGCCCTGGGCGGCGCAGGGGGCAGTCCGACGGCTCGGATCGCTTCAGAAGCCCTTGCACACTACGAGCGCGACGCGGGTGCATTGGTCGCACTCGCGATGAACGCCGTCACCCTCAAGCCAGGCGAGGCGCTCTACACGCCCGCAGGCACGGTCCACTGCTACATTCACGGCGATGGCGTGGAGATCATGGCCAACTCCGACAACGTGGTACGCGCGGGCCTGACCCACAAGCCGATCAATGCAAGCTTGCTGCGCGAGCTCGCCGTACTGTCCCCAGCCGCGCCCGCAGTGCCCGCCGAGACCCTCATCGGCTCGGCCCGACGTCTATCGACGGACGCAACCGAGTTCGAACTCGTGGTGGTCAGCAACGGAACGTTCGACGCGGAATCCGGTCCCCGCATCGTCCTGGCGATCGACGCCGACGCTCGGGTGCAGACCGAGCGTGACACGGCAATCCTTGGGCGTGGAGACTCGGTCTTTGTCGCGGACAGTGAGGGGCCTGCGCACATCGAGACGAGTGGCGTGGTTGTTGTCGCGTCGGTGCCGGTGCCGCGCGGCTAGTCTGACTGCATGACCTTGCGTGTTTCAGTCTTTGGCACGGGCTATTTGGGAGCGACCCATGCCGCGGGAATGGCCGAGCTGGGGCACGACGTCGTCGGCGTTGACGTTGACGCGGCCAAAGTGGCGACCCTCGCGCGGGGCGAGGTGCCGTTCTTCGAGCCGGGGCTTCCCGAACTCATCAGCAAGCACGTGGCCACCGGCAAGCTCCGTTTCACGACGGACGCCCGTGAGGCCGCCGACGCCGATGTCCACTTCATAGGGGTGGGTACTCCGCAAAAGAATGGCGAGCACTCGGCCGACCTCCGGTACGTGGATGCGGTCATCGATGGGCTCGCACCGTTGCTGAAGCGGCCCACAGTGATCCTTGGCAAGTCAACGGTGCCTGTGGGCACCGCCGCCAGGCTCGCGGCCAGGGTGCGCGAACTTGCGCCTGCGGGCGAGGCCGTTGAACTTGGTTGGAATCCCGAGTTTCTGCGAGAGGGCTTTGGAGTCGAGGACACGTTGCGGCCCGACAGGCTCGTACTTGGAATCGACAAGAAGCGCCCAGGGCGCATTGAGGAAGTCGCACGCGTCGTCTATGCCGATGCGATCGGACGCGGCACGCCTTTTCTCGTGACGGACCTCGCCACCGCGGAGCTGGTGAAGGTCAGCGCAAACGCGTTCCTCGCGACCAAGATCTCGTTCATCAATGCGATCGCGGAGATTTGCGATGCAACGGGCGCCGACGTCATGGAACTCGCGGACGCGATCGGCTACGACGAGCGCATCGGCCGCAAGTTCTTGGGCGCGGGGCTCGGCTTTGGAGGCGGTTGCCTCCCCAAGGACATCAGGGCCTTCATGGCAAGGGCAGGGGAACTCGGAGTGGATCGGGCGCTCGCGTTCCTGCACGAGGTTGACGCCGTCAACATGCGGCGTCGCGATCACGTTGTCGACATGGCGGCGCGCGAACTGGGAGGGACGGTCGCTGGCCGGCCCATTGCTGTGCTCGGCGCCGCCTTCAAGCCCAATAGTGACGACGTGAGGGACTCTCCCGCGCTGGACGTCGCCGGACGGCTGCACCTCATGGGCGCCGAGGTAAGGGTGTACGACCCCCAGGCCATGAAGAACGCTGCGGCCGCGTGGCCAACCTTGAACTTCACGGAAGGCATGGTCGAGGCCGTGAGTGGCGCCGACCTCGTCATCGTGGCCACGGAATGGCGAGAGTTCAGGGATGCAGATCCGGAAACGCTCGCGCGGGTCGCGCGGGGCCGTGTCGTCATCGATGGCCGCAACTGTCTTGATGCGGATGCGTGGA
Source organism: Demequina sp. (assembly GCA_043733605.1). GTDB lineage: Bacteria > Actinomycetota > Actinomycetes > Actinomycetales > Demequinaceae > Demequina. Next base: position 8,550 of record JAYTGI010000325.1, read on the forward strand.
CGAACGCTGGCTGGGTTTACCGCGGGCTGGGGAGGCACTCACAATGACCGATCTGATCGACACTACCGAGATGTATCTGCGGACCATCTTCGAGTTGCTGGAGGACGGTGTCCCCCCACTCAGGGCACGCATCGCCGAGCAACTGGGACACGCAGGCCCTACCGTCTCCCAGACCATCGCCAGGATGGAACGAGATGGACTCGTGGTGGTCGAGGGCGACCGCACCCTTCGCCTCACCGACGAAGGACTCACGAGGGCCACGCGGGTGATGCGCAAGCATCGGCTCGCCGAGTTGCTGCTGACGGACGTCATCGGGCTACCACTCACCGACGTTCACGAGGAAGCGTGTCGGTGGGAGCACGTCATGAGCGAGAGGGTCGAGCGACGTCTTGTAGAGATGCTCGGTCACCCAAGAACGTCGCCCTACGGCAACGCCATTCCGGGCCTGAGCGAACTCTGCGATGTCCATAAAACCGGGACGGACGTCCCGGTAGGAGTCCTTTCGATGGCCGATTTCGTCGAGAGTGGGGGGACAAATTGCACGCTTTCCCGGATAGGGGAGGCCCCTCAGGCGCTTGAAGGATTCCTCGACGACGCGGCCGCAATTGACCTTCTACCGGGGACGTTAGTCCGGGTCGCAGAGGTGCCAGATGGCGTCGAGATCGCAACGGAGAGCGGCACGATGGTGATTGACGGGGACGTTGCGCGGCACTTGTTCGTTGGGACAGACAACCAACTAGGCTCCTGAACAGGTAACCTAGACCAGACATCAAGACAGGGATGAACCCCCCCCTAGACGATGCGGCAGCGATCGAGTCACGTGAGTGGCGAGATGATCGACCGGTCGTTGTGTAGCGCTGGTAGCGCGAAAGGATACGAATTTGAGGTACGGATACATGCGCGCCAAGTCGCGCGCGATGGCGGTCTCTCTCGGAGCGGCGCTTGTTGTAGTGCCCCTTTCCGGTGCGGCAGCTGTCGCGATCTCTGGCTCGACATCGCCGACCCCCGACGCACAAGCGGTTGCCGTTCAGGGCTCCGAATACGTTGCCGAGGTTGAGCAGATAGGCGCGCCTGTTGCCGCGAAAGCAGATGCCACCTTTGCGGTTGAAACTCCAGCACTGACCGTCACGGTCAACCCCCCTCCCAAGCCCGTCGTCGTGAAGCGTGCGACGGTTTCGACTCGTACCGTCGCGAATAGTGCGGACGTCGCCCAGGCGATCGCGGGATCCGCGATCATCGCTGAGGCCGCGAAGTATGTGGGTATCTCTTACGTCAGAGGTGGCTCCTCGCCGTCGACGGGCTTCGATTGCTCCGGCTTCGTGAGTTACGTCTACGCCCAGTTCGGCATCTCACTTCCACATAGTTCCGGCGCGTACTACGGCGTCGGCACGCAGGTCTCGAGCCCTGAGCCGGGTGACATCATCGTGACTCCTGGCCATATTGGGATCTACGCCGGCCCGAACCTGCAGATCGACGCGCCGCTCAGCGGCAAGACGATTCAGTTCCGCGCCATCTGGCAGAAGAATCCCACCTACGTTCGCGTCTCGGGCTAGTACCCTTTCGCTCCCGCTCCCGCTCCCGCTTTCGGCACTGAGGAACTTGGTTTCATGCGCAACTCCACTGTGACCAGGCTTGGCCGTGCGGTTGGCGAGATCGGAATGGGTTGCTGGCAACTCGGTGCGGACTGGGGTGATGTCAGCGACGAACTGTCTCAAGGGATCCTTGGCGCAGCTGCGGACGC
>JAYTGI010000326.1:0-10158 GCA_043733605.1 Demequina sp.
GATCGCAAGTCCGAGGGTCGCGAGTAGTTGGGCCACCCCTCCGAGCGGTGTGCGATACACGAGAGATAGTTGCCACGAGCCCTTTGGTAAGTCGATAGCGATGACACCGCCCGGCCCTTGGCGTGGCGCCAAGGTGGTCGCCCGGCCAGACTCATCGATGGCAAGAACCGACCACCCAACAAAGTAGGCTTCGTTCGCCAGAACGGTGGTGGGAGCGTCCGCTTTCACTTCATATAGAAGGTCGCCTGGCGCGTAACTGACCGCCGTCGTTGCGACTCCGTTGCAGATGCCCGTGTCAACGCAGGCTTGGATCTGTTCGCGGTCGGGCAATTTTCCAGTAGAGCCAATGACGATCCCGGGCGCTCCGAGCAACGCGAGTTCCGCGTCAGCGGTCGTGGGGTCAGCGATCAAGCGCCACTGCTCGACGAAGGAGGACGACATGTGGACGTTAACGTATCCGGCAATGCTCGGCACGCCCGTGTAAAACGAGCCGTTCTGGGCCGTATATGGGACACCGGATGCCGCCGCAGTGTCGGCGATGGCCGACCGCGCGGGCCGCTGGCCGATGCCCGACAGATCGACGCGATGTCCAATGAGGTCGGATGAGTTGGCACCCCACAAGGCCGTTTGCTGGGCTATTGAGTCAACGCTCCATAAGTCTGTCGTAGTTCGGGTGTACGCAAATCCTGATGCCGCTGTCAGGCAGATCACGAGTACAGGGGCAACCAAACTAGCCATGCCTTCGAGCCGTCGCCTTGAAGCCACCAAAGCGATGCCCACCACAGCGAGAGTCGTGAGCGCGAGCACAATGGCTACGGGGACCCAGTCGGCCTCGTTGAACCTACCGAAGATAATGAACAGTCCAGCCGCGACCGGCACCACCAGCACGAGCGTTAGGCGAGTCCACAGGCTGCGTGTTCCGATGCGAGCGAAGCTAACATCGCGCAACCTTGCAAGACCTGACATACCCGCGATGATCACGGGCAGGATCACGAACGGCCGGAAGTCATTGATGGGAAAGCGGCTCGTCCCGATTCCAGGTAGTGCGTTCAGAAGATCATGACCGGGAATCTGGGTAATGGCGAGTACCGCGGCGACAAGACCAGCGGCGAGCGACGCTCTCACGATCGGGCTTCGGAGCGACGTGAAGACGGCCAGGAGGATGGCTGCAGCAGGTATGAAGAACGAGTTCAAGGTATAGGTGCCCGATAGGCCCGAAAACGTCGGTAGAAGAAACGCACCGAACGACGACCTGGTGAGTTCCGTCAGGTCCGCCACTCGGGTCGACTCGAATGCCTTCAACTCAAGGAGAGGCAGATACTTCGGCATCGCTAGTAGAGCCGCAATGATGGCTGCCGTGAGTGCTGGGAGTGCGAACCGCCCACGGGTTGGGCGTCTGATAACCTGCCAGACGATTGCCCATGCCGCGCCCGAATAGACGAACGCGACTAGCATCCCGGGATAGACACCGACAGCTGCTTGCCAAAGTATGAGCGCAGCCACGGGGACTCCCCAGACGCGCTTCCATGGCCACAACGGAGACAGGCAGAGAAGTACCCACGGAACGAACGCATGTCCGCGCACGATGTCCACGTATGGCGAGTTGGAGTAGAAGCCCGTGGTAAATGAGTATGCGACCAGTCCAAAGGAAGAGGCGACTCGCCCGAAGTTGGCCCGTCGCCCCAATACGTATACGCCAAGCCCCGCAAACGCCACATGGAGCGCCTGCAAGGACGCGGAGGCTTGGACGTCGAAGCCGAACAACGTCGCCAGCCCCGTCGGGAGGTACCACGCGCCGTTCTGGATGGATGCCATCGCAGGGTAGCCGCCCCACACGTATGGCATCCACTGCGGCGGGGAGAGGATGCCTCCGTCGTGCCACCACGCGAACGGCTCATTGCTATAGAAGCCAAGAAAGTCGCCACCGGGTGAAGCCGACCCGGAGTAGTACCCGTGGAACACCGAGACCTGGATCGCGCCCACAATGAGCGCAACTAGCACAACCTCAAGCACCGAGACGCGCGTGCTCGCGCGTGCATGCCACCAGGCGTTTTGGAAGCGATCTATCACGCGGCGTACGCTACCCGACGCGGAGGGGCGCCGGTGGCTCACAGAGTCGCAGCCCGAGCCTGCTGCCTGAACTTTTCGTAGTCGCTGGTGGAATCTGCGCCATCGTATGGGAGCGACGCGCAAACGCCGAGGTCGGCAACGGCAGAAAAGTCGAATTGTCTTCGAAAGACCAGAGTGGGCGCGTCGAGCGCGGTGTTGCGAAGATCAGGCAGAATGACGTCACTCTGCGTCCCACCACCGACGATGCAGCGCACCGACCATGGCAGACTAATGGGCACTGGATTGCACCGACGGTGAGCGTGCTCGCCACGTTGGTCCTTGGATGGTACCCCTAGGCAACCGGCACGGCCGGACCCGAGCCCGGCATGCTGAGGCCCCTGAACGAGCCGCCCGCTGGAAAGCACGTCACCGAAAACCTCTACGAGCGCGCGGCGCTCATCGGCCAAGGCGCGACCTACTTCATTCATCGGTACGCATTCCATACCAACTCCTCCGTCTCTTCAGGTCGACGCATTCCAGACGCCGAATTGCCGCGAGAACTCGCGGGCATTTTTGCTAAAGACCACCGGGCTGGCGATCAATTCGCGGTTTGGCACACACCCGCAGACCAACGCCTGTGCTCTACTTGTATGCCGTCGCGAACCTCATGTCGACCGATGGCGACATGAGAGATGCGGCGGTGGCAACGTTTGACACCGCGTGGAAAAGCACATCAGCAGACGCCATGACCTTCGCATCGCGTATGACCTCCCACGCGAGCCGCGGGGACCACCTCGACGTGTCCTGAGCGATGATGTGCTGAAGTTGGTGGCCGTCTGCGATCTTGGATTCGTCGTCGAGCTCGTCGAATTTCACATCGATGGCCGTGGGGATGCGCTCCACGTCAGGGAAGCGAATCACGTGATCGCCAAACTCCTGAGCGAAGAGGTCAACGACTCGCTCCTGCTCGGTGGCAACGAACACGGCCCAGTCGTCGCTGGACTCCGCAATCCCGCGCTCCGCAAGGGCGCCGCGCACGAGTTGGACATACGCAAACCGGTCAGCGATGCTGAAATCCGGCTGCTCCACCGCATGGCTCGGGTGCTTCACATGGGCGCCAATCAGGAACCGCCCGTCTCTGTTGGTCTTCAAAAACTCATCAAGTTCAGTCTGGAACGGGGCCTTAAGCCGGACATGATCTCTGATCACCGGAGCGTATTGCCGCCGAATGCGCTGGTATTCAGGGCTCTGGTAGAGCCGGAACGCATGGACGTACGTCAAAAGTGGCTCGCGGGATTGGTTGAACGTCGCCTCGACAGGGTCTGAGCCCGACCACAGGAAGTCCTCGTCGTCAAGGTCCTCGGGCGTGAAGTCGTACGGCGGCTCGAACAGGTGGTTCCACAGGTTCCCCTGATCCGGCCTGCTGTAGCAGTAGCTCACTATCTGCTTGGGTGCGACGCGCTGGAGAAGTCGCCCCGCGTCCCAGTCCGGAACCACAAACCGCTGGGGAGAGTCATGCATGCTCCATGCGAGGTGGCTCACATAGGCGTTGTAGAGCGAGAAGAAGCCGCCGTCATGCGCAGGCACCACAAGCTTTCTGGCCCCTAGCTTGCTCCCGGTGCGTCCCGCAAAGGCTTTGACTGCCGCAGACTGCCCCTCAGGCATGTTCGCGAACCGACTGACCGGCACGCGGCACAGCGACAACGAATCGGGGTCGACAAGCGCCCAATAAGAGCGCTCAAGCGACTCAAGACTGAACTCCGCGGCAAGCCTCTTGCGAGCGCCAACAGTCGTGCTCGCCTTATCAGACTGAACGTATTCAAATGACTGTCGCAGGGCCGCTCGCAGCGACGCGGGATCGGGCACCTTTTGCATCCCAAACTGGCGGCTGTCGATTTCTGGGTAAATGGCTGGCGATTCGTGAAGGCTCGCAATGGGAAACGTCCCTGGGGCGTCAAAGAGCGGCCGATGCGCCCCCAGGTCCGTAATCGCGAGGCACTTTCCAAACGCAAGCGCTTCACGTGGCCCCACCGAATATCCCTCACCAAGCGATGCGTTGACATACACGTCGAAACTCTCGAGCAAGGCGTTCTTATCGTCTTCGCTCAGTTGGCACTCTGACAGAGTCACGTTCGTTGCGCCGGACACCCTCACCATCGAACGAACGGATGCTGCGGTGTCACCCATGGATAAGTTGGAGTGAATGACCAGTTCCGCGTGCGGCGAACCCGCGAACTCACTCAGGAACGCCGAGACAAGCGCATCGAGCCCTTTGCGCCGATGGTATGACGACAGGGTTCCAAACCTCACTCGGTTGCCCGACACAGGGCGGTAAGGCTTTGCGAGATGCGCCTCAATTGGGATTGCGAGCGGAAGCGCGCCAATCTCGATCTTCACGCCCGAAGCCACGGCCACATCGATGAGGTGACTAGAAGTGAAATAGACCGCGTTGAAATCACGATTGAGGATCTCGACCCACTCGGGCGGGAGTTCATCGGAATCGAACGCGAGGTACGCGATCCGATAACCGGTGTGAGGGGGGCTCACGTACTGCGTGTATGACACCCCGTTCCACAGCACGTCGGCATAGATGTACACGCCGAAGCTCTCGAGAGAGGTGGCGAGAGGTACCTCCCGGCCCGTAGTGAGCGTGACATTTTCCCCTTGCGTCGCAGGCGCGTGGAGGTCCCAGAGCTTCACGTCATACGCGCGCGAAAGCAACTCGAGAAGGCTCTCCGAAAGGTGACCGATCCCCGTGCCAAAGGCCCGCCTGCCCATCACGCATATACCGGCGCCCGCAGGCGCCGGAACATCGAGATTCATCGATTCGCCAGCAATCGCAGGTAGAAACGAGGCCGACGCAGCACGCGGAACGGCAGGGTTGCGCGCCACAAGACGCGAGCCAAATTCGCTGCAAGGCGGATCTGCGTGCCACGCGCCCCGCGGATGGCCGCCGCCTCGGCTTGGGCCTCGGCCTCGAGCCTGTCATGATGAGCCTGAAGGTGCCACGCGTGCGCCTTCGCTTGGCTAAGCTCTTTCGCGTACCACGCCACTAGACGCTCGCGCTCGAATGACGTTTGTTCCATGGCCTCGAGAGTGAGCTGCAAAGCCACAAGGGACTTTCTCGCCTCGGCGAGCGCCGACTGAGAGGCCTCGATGGCCTCGGCGTTCGCCAACTTCTCGACCTCGATGATATCCGCGTGCGCCAACCTCTCAGCCTCCAACGTCTCATTCAGCGCGCGCAGCTCACCTTCGAGCGACACTGCGGTTTCCTCGAATCTCACCCGGTCCCGCAAAAGGGCCTCAACTCGTTCCGAAACCTCTGACCCGCTCGCTGGAGGCGTCAGCCCTACCTTGGCGCCGATCAGGTCGACCAATACTCGGTCGCCGTCGGACACAGCAACGAAGTCATCCGTGACGTTTACTGGCGTCTCAAAACTGGAGTTCAGCCGCTCGGCCTGTTCGTTGGCGAGATAGAAATCGTTGAGACCATCGAAATACACGCGGTCGTACCCATTGGCAGAGAGGTGCGCACGAATCGCCTCCCGCTCGCTCGAAGGCGAAGAACCTGACAACACCTCAAGCAGGATGACCCATGGCCTTGTCAACTTCAGGTCAAGAGTCCGGAGAACATCGAGCTCCGCGCCCTCCACATCGATCTTTAGAAATTGGATGTCCCTGAGTTCGTGCTCGCGCAAGACCTCGTCGAGACGGACAACGGGCACCGCGACGGTCGAGAGAGATCGCCCTTCGGCCGTGAGGTCCGCGACGCGGGACGGGGTAGTGGTAGACAACTCGTCCCAGTCGTCCACGACCGTAAGGTCAATGGACTTCTTCTTGCTCGAACTCACGACGGCTTGCAGATTGACGTCACGCGGTCGCTCTGCCATCAGCGCTTTGGCGTGAGTCCCGAGCGGCTCGATGTTGATTCCAGACCAGCCTGCGTCATAGAAAAGTTTGGTGACCGAGTGGTGTTGAGGATGGCCCGCACCTACGTCGACGTACCGGCCTGGCGTCTCCGACTGGAGCGCGCGCCACAGCAGCACGTCCTCAAAGTTCTGAGCGAACGATTGCAATGTCACTGCCTAGGCACTCCCCTTCGATACCCGTCCGGCCCACATACTAAAAGCCTGCGCCATAAATGGACCTTCATGGCCCCCGCGCGCCGACGCGACTGTGCGTGGCACCGCAAGATGGCCTTTCGAAGCATGTTAGCCGAGTTCAGCGGCGCAGAGCCTCAAAGTTGTCCGAGTACCAACGATACGTGGCGTCCAGGCCGGTTTCGAGCGTGAACGTCGGAGACCAACCGAGGCTGGCAAGACGCGAGACATCATAAGCGCGCGCATGTTGGCCATCGGGCTTGGTCGAATCCCACCGTATCTCCCCCTCATAGCCCGCGACCTTCACCAGGGTCTCCACCGCACTGCGAATGGTGACGGACGTGCCCGTCGCAAGGTTGATAACTCCCGAGAAACCCTCAAGAACCATTCTGATGGCGACCGCTGCATCGGCCGAATACAAGAAGTCCCTGGTCGCAGTGCCGGTTCCCCACACCTCGAGGGGCTGACCCAAAGCCTTGGCGCGGTGAACCTTGGACACGAGCGACGGCAACACGTGTCCGTGTGCCTCATCAAATTTGTCACCGGGGCCGTAGAGATTGGTGGACACGACAAACGCGTAATCCATGCCGTACTGGTCGAGATACGCCTCAAGTTGAGCGAGCATTCCCCGCTTTGCGTGCGCGTAGCCGCGCTCCGAGTCGTGTGGAGGGCCCTGCCAGATGCCGTCCTCGGTGATGGGCAGCGGAACGATATCGGAGTACACGGCCGTCGACCCCATGGCGACGAACTTCTTCACATCGGCCTTGTGGCTGGCCTCGACAACGTTGACGTTGATCTGGGTGTTGTCGTAAAAGGCGCGGCCCTGTGAGTGGATGTTTCCCATCAAGCCGTGGACACGGCCCGCGAGATGCACCACGACCTCCGGTCGCTGCGCAAGGAAGAACTCCTCGGTCGGCTCCTTGAAGGTAAGGTCAACGTCCGCCGACGTCATCCCAATGACGTCGTAGCCCGCAGCCCTCAATTCTTGGCAGACTGCCCGGCCGGCAACGCCGGCCGCCCCAGTCACAAGGACCTTTGTCGGACTCATCGGTTACCCCCTCCTCGATTGAGACCATAGGTCGCGCCCACTTGTCTCGTAGTAGCGCCACGAATATACCAGTCACACCTGGCGCTGCCGGGAGATCGAGCTCGCATGGTGCGGTCCCCTATGTCGATGACAGACGCCCCCGCGTCGGCCTCGCGGATGAGCCGGCGGACGCCCACACAATGCGCGAGAGCCACTCTCGGACTCTTTTGCACACCGTCTACACTATGGGCATGACCCCCACCCCGTCACTTTCGTCGAACAAGGACGCCCTGACCGAGTGCCGCGCAACCTTGACCAAAGCCACTGCCGAAAGAGACGCCCTACGCGCAGATGTCGATGCCATGCTCACTCATGACGTCTCAGAGTGGCTGGAAATGCAGCGAGGATTGCGCGTGGGGTTTGCCGACTATGAGTCGACCGTCTCGTGGCGGGTCACCAAGCCGCTTCGCCTCATCCGAACCTTCCAGTACGCCGCGAAGGAACACGGTCTCTCCTCGGCGTTGCGCCTGGCCGGTGCCGTGTTGACCCGCCGTCGCGGCGCCCGCTGAACCGGTATATGCGTGCCAAAAAGTAGCCAGCAACAATTCTTCATCGAGCGACTTCTCACTCTCGCCCCTTTCTTAGGCATCGAGAACGCGGAGGCGTCGCAACTACTCGCGCGTGGCGTTGGCTCTCTCACAGCAGCAACCGCAATCAAACTGAGGGACGCGCCGTCCGAGGACCTCGCGTGGTTGGCGCTCGCCGTGCTCGGTGCGGCGTTCCCCGAGCCCCATGGCGTCCTCACCCTCCTCCGCGAACTGTCCGTCGCCGATGACGGCCTGGCGCATCGTGCTCTGCTTGATGGGATCAACCGACAGCGCCACCACCTGTCCGAGCCGCGCGGTCTGGTAAAGGTGGTCACGGATTCCGTCATCGTCGATGTCGACTTCTGCGCGCGGCATTCACACAACACGGGGATTCAACGCGTGGTGCGCCAGACGATGCGGCGTTGGGTCGCAGACAAGCGCGACATGACGCTCGTTGCCTGGTTGCCCCACGCCCGCGCGTATCGGACCCTCAAGCCGCACGAGCTTGAGCGGGTCATCAATTGGGGCTCCGCCGCGTCTCAAAAACCCGCCCCTGACGGTCTCAGCTCAGAGGCGCACGACATCATCATTCCCTTCCGGTGCACGATCGTGATCCCGGAGGTACCCCATCGCGCCGCTTGCGTCCCGTTGGCAGCGCTCGCACGTAGTTCAGGGAATCTGTGCACAGCCATCGCGTACGACATGATCCCTGCGGTGAGCGCCATCACCGTACCCCCCGAAGAAACGGAACGGTTTCTCGCATACCTGACATTCGTGAAGCACTCCGACAGGTTGGTGTGCATCAGTGAAGCGACTGCCGTCGAGTTCCGCGGCTTCGTCAGTGCCCTCTCATCTCAAGGGCTCGTTGGCCCCGCGATCACCACCGTCTCCCTGCCGGTCGCACCCCCCGATGCGAACCGTGATATTGCCGCAACGCAAGCGGGCGCGTCGGCCGGGATGGCGGCTGCCGATCACGTCGTCACGGAGCGAAAGGCCCGTGCCGTTAGCGCCACGCCGCTCGTGTTGTGCGTGGGAAGCGTTGAGCCCCGAAAGAACCAGATGGCGGTCTTGGCCGCATCAGAAAGACTCTGGGCTAAGGGATTGCGATTCCGCCTGCAGTTCATTGGTGGGGGGAGCGCGCCGCAGGTTCACCGGCTTGAACGCGCGCTGCGCCAAGCCAGACGCAGGGGCAATGACGCCGTGTTGCGCCAAGGAATCGACGATGTCCAACTGGCCGCTGCGTACAAGTCCGCAATGGTGACTGTGTTCCCGTCGTTGCACGAGGGGTACGGGCTCCCTGTAGCGGAGTCTCTCGCTTATGGTGTACCCGTGATTACCAGCAACTTTGGTGCCACCGCAGAGATCGCTCGCAAAGGGGGATGCGTGCTGGTCGACCCCCGCGACGACGCAGCCATCGCCGCGGCGATGCTCGAACTGCTCAGCAACAACACCGCGCGCAACGAACTCATCCACACGGTGAATGACGTCACTAGGCGCAACTGGGACGATTACGCTCGCGAAGCGTGGGCGGCCCTGACGCCCAGAGCCGAACGGTGAGCCGTGGTTAGCGTCATCACACACCGCCTCGCAACCGTCGCGGTGGCCCTTGACCCATCCGTCGACACGCGTTCCCGTGGCTGGGTAAACCACGCCATCGTCGACGCGCTCCGCACCGGTGGGGACGCCGAGAAGTGGCTGCTTCTCGCGGTGCTTCGCGCCAAGTTCCCCCAACCAGTTGAAGTCGCCGATCTACGCCGCGCCGTCGTCTCAGACGGCCCTGACAGGGCCCTGCGTTCGCTGGTCCGTCGCGCACGGTGGAGTGGACTGCGCCCGGGACGCAGGCTCGCGGTGTCGGTGGCCATCGGCAAGGACCTCGTTGACGTTTACCACACGTCAAGAACGCAGCTCGCGACTGGGATCCAACGCGTCGCACGCATGACGCTGCGCGAGTGGACCGAGGATCACGACATCGTCGCCGTCGGCTGGACCCGCGATCTGTCCGCACTTCGACCGCTCGCGCAAAGCGAGCGCTCCCACGCCCTATACGGCAACCAGCCGCACGCGCACCAGCGCACCGCAGGCAAGGTCATCATCCCTTGGAAGTCACGCTATATCCTCCTTGAATTGGCGATCGAGCCGAACCGCGTGGCCAGAATCGCCGCGCTCGCTGAGTTCTCCGGGAATACATGCGTGGCGATCGGATTCGATTGCGTGCCGCTCACCACGAGCGAGACCACCGGCGCCGGCATGGGGCCCGCTTTTGCTCGCAACCTGGCGGCGCTGGCCCACTTCGAGGCCGTGACGACGATCTCGGAGGCCGCCGCGCGCGAGTACGGCGGCTGGAAGCAGATGCTCGGCAGCATCGGCCTTCCCGGCCCCACGGTCACCGCGGTAC